>CAKZLL010000332.1 GCA_937125475.1 uncultured Saprospiraceae bacterium
CTAGCTGCTAGCTTCAAAATGACAATCTATTCATCTTATTCATCCCTTTTTATAAAAAATGAATACAAATCTTGAAAATTTAAAATCCTACCTTTATATTTATTTGATTTAATTAAAATGGTTTATATTTTTATAAAATTGATAAGAATCGTACTAGATAAAACATTATAAAACCAAATTGAATAAATAATAACATGAGCAATTTAGACAATTTATTAGGAGTAGGAACCAGGATTAAGCACCAAGCTTATGGTGATGGCGTGATTATTAAACTTAATTATAATACTTATGAGGTTTGTTTTATTACCTATGGTATTAAAGAAATGGGAAAGAAATATGATAATTGGGAAGTAGTACATAGAGTAGAGCCCGAAGATAGTATGACCTTTTCTAAAATGGAACGTTCATTAGTTTCTATATTAAAAAAATGGTCAGATGTTTCGGAAGTAATTCCTTTGGGAGATAAGTGGAAAAAAGGTAAAATGATTTTAAAACCTGCTGACGAGGATTTAAAATCTAAAGAAATTGATATAGAAACCTTCTTCCATAAAATTGTAATGGTACGAGATAGAATTCGTGTTATGGAGCAACGTGTGAATAGTAGTAAAAGTTTAAGTGATGAAGAAAAAATAAATCTTCAACAATATATCACACGTATTTATGGAAGTTTAACTACTTTCAATGTCCTATTTAAATATAAAGACGATCAATTTAAAGGTGGAGGTAGATAATTACTATAAAGAAAAAAGAATAAGTGAATAAAATAGGATAACGATTTTCAACTTCTATCTTTGTATTTTGTTATTAAAGAGCTTGCAAAACATAGGCAAGTCATTTATTCACTTATTCTTTCATTGACTTATTATTAAGTATGAGAAATATAGTTTTAGGTTTTTTAGCATTGATATTAATTTCTACCTTCGGAGGTTGTGTATTTGAAGGGCGTTTTGAAGGTTTAGCTCCAGGTCCTTGGCGTGCTTCGCTGTTATTAGATGGTCGAAAAAACCAGCGAGCTGACCAGCCTAAGAGTAAATACTCTATTAAAATAGAGAAATTTAAATTTGAAGAAGTTTCAGAAGGAGAGTTGCCATTTTTAATGGAGATTACTCATGTTACTTTGGATAGTTTCTACATTGATATTCTGAATGGAGAAGAACGTGTGAGAATTCCAAGCGAGGATATTATTTATGGCAAAGATCGTCGGACAGGATTTGATACGCTTCGAATAGAGTTTCCTCATTATGATTCATACATTACCGCTAGATATGAAGCTTCGGTTATTGAAGGCGATTATGTATTAAAAACTAAACCTAATTATAGGATTCCTTTTATTGCTAAACAAGGACAAAATTATCGCTTTTCACAATTAAGAAAAGAACCTATTACTGATGTTTCAGGAAAATGGGAAGTTCTTTTTGAAATCGATACAGATAATCCTTATAAAGCAATTGGAGAGTTTAAACAAGAAGGGAATTACCTGACAGGAACATTTTTGACAGAAACTGGGGATTATCGTTATTTGGAAGGAACAATTCAGGCGAATAAATTATACTTATCAACTTTTGATGGTTCGCATGCCTTTTTATTTGAGGCAAAAATATTAGATGATGGCTCAATGATTGGTTCTTTTCGTTCAGGAAATCACTATAGAACTATTTGGGAAGCTAAGCGCAACCCAAAAGTAACTTTAGGAGATGCCTATGAATTGACTTACCTTAAAAAGGGCTATGATAAATTAGCTTTTTCTTTTCCAAATACGAAAGGAGAGAAAGTAAGTTTAGAAGATGAGAATTATAAAGGAAAAGTAAGAATTGCTCAAATTTTTGGAACTTGGTGTCCAAATTGTGCAGATGAAACGGCTGTTTTAGTGGATTATTTAAAAGAAAATCCTAATAAAAATTTAGAAGTAATCGGTTTAGCTTATGAAAATCATAAAGATTTCAATAGAGCAGCACAAGCAGTAGAAAAGATGAAGAACCGCTTTGATGTGCCTTACGAAATGTTAGTTGCAGGTACATCTTCTAAAAAAGCAGCAGCTGAGACTTTACCAATGCTAAATGCTATTATCTCTTTTCCAACTATGATCTTTATTGATAAAAAAGGCAAAGTGCGTAAAATACATACTGGTTTTTCTGGACCAGCAACAAGCGAATTTAAAGAGTTTAAGACTGATTTTAAAAAGATTGTCGATGAATTACTAGCAGAGTAAATTCATAAAAAAAGCAGGAATACCTTAAATATTCCTGCTTTTTTTATAAAATAATCTCCTCATTTTCTCGCCATTCTGGATGAACAACACACAAAAACTCTAAAGGCTCATCACCTGTATTTTGAATAGATTGCGTCGCATAAGGTGGAATAAAGACCATATCACCTATTTTAACATTCTTTGTTTCACTATTGATAAATACTTTTCCAATACCTTTCAAAATATAATAAACCTCGGAAGATTTAAGCTGATGTGGTAAGGAAGTAGTGTTAATCGGTAGAGAAGCATGAGCAAGGCTATATTGAATGTCAACTGCATCGTTTTTAGGATGAAGAACTTCTTTTATATAAGTATGATCGCCAGCTAGAAAAGCAGGAATATCATTAGTATTTTTTACTATCATAGTTCAGAATAAAATAGTGAATAATAATTATGCAAGATAAATCATTATTCACTATTTTATTAAAAATATGCTATTTCTCTTCTTTAGGTAATTTAAAAGCAACAGGAAGTACCATTCTTACTGCTACTTTTTTGTCATTTTTAATACCTGCATTCCATTGAACCTTATCTTCTATCATTTTATTAGCTGCTTGAAACGCTGCTTGACCACAGCCTCCTGCTAAGTCTTTTTTGATTTTTAATTGTTTAACTTGCCCTTCTTTACTAACTATAAATTCGAGCAATACCTTTCCTTCAATATTTTTTTCTTTAGCAGCTTTTGGATATTCTAAATTATTAACTAATAAGTTAATAATCTTACCATAAGTACATTTTAAGGCGTTTTCCTCTGTTTCGCAGCCTTTCCAAGTAGGCATCTGATCAACTTTATCATAAATCGGATCACCATTCTGTTCTATAGAAATTGGCGCGAGTTGATACGCTGAAAATAAGAAAGCTAAACCTAAAAGCATAGGTGCAATGAAAGCATATTTTAATAAGGCACGCTTTGAAGACGGTTTTTTTGTCATCATTTTGATACGTTTTTTTAATTGTGATTGATTAAAATTATGAACTAATCGAAGCTCAATATCTGGAAATGCCTGCTGTAACAACATTCGTCCATAGTTCTTGACCGGTACTGAACGCAAAACGACTTGATCTGCAGCATATTCGTGAACTTCTTTTAAAGCCTGATGAAATAATAACAACAACGGATTGAACCAAAATAAAATACTCAACACTTCGATGAGTAAAATATCCAAACTATGTTGTGATTGTATATGAACAAGTTCATGTTCTATGATTTTGGCTTCATCTTGCGGTGAAACTTGATGGTTTTGAGGCAAGAAAAGCCAATTAATGAAAGAAAAAGGCATTGTAATTTCTGTGGTTTTAATAAGTAAAAAACCTTTATTCTCTATTACATGGCTTTTCTTTTTGAGTTGAATAAGTTGATTGATACTTTTTGCAAATTGGAAAAACCGAGCTAAAACACCAATCAAATAAATACTGAGAATCAAATTAACCCAGCTAAACTGGAAAGAATTGGTAATATTAGTTTCTATTGTTTCAGTAAATGCGATTTCATTTAAATTCACCGAGTAAGTAGGAATAAAACTAATATTAGTTTCAAATAGTATTTTAAATACAGGTAAAGAAAGTGGCAAAATAAGCCCTAAACCTACAACAGAAAGTAAGTAAAAGCGATTAATTTGAAAAAATGTTTCTTTTCGGAGAAAGAAGTGATAGAAAGCATAGAAAAATAACCAGCATAAACTCACTTCTAAAAAGTATAAAAATATATTCATGGCGATTGTTTTGATTATTCTTTATCTAAATCGTTTAACATTTCGGCTAAATCATTTAAGTCCAAATCTTTTTCCTTGACCAAAAAAGAAACTAATCGCTTGACTGACCCTCCGAAATAGCTGTCCGTTACATTTTCTAAAGTGAATTTTCGATAATCATCCTTAGAAATAATAGGTGAATAAACATGAGTTCGACCGTAAGCTTTGTGTGTTACGAAACCTTTTTTTTGTAAAATCCGAACAACTGATGAAATCGTACTATGTGGCGGTTTTGGCTCTCCTATCTGTTCTAAAACTTCGCTCACCATACAGGATTTTAAATCCCATATAATCTGCATAACCTGTTCTTCTGCTTTTGTTAATTTTTGCATTGATCCTTTTATTTGATAAAACAAATATATGGCGTATTTTTTACAAATGCAACGTATTTGTACGTTATTAAATATTTAATTTAGTTTTTTACGTCTCAATTTGCTGATATTCAGTTTATTATGATTATTTTTTAATTTTAAAAAAATGAATTACTATTGAAGGGAATAAAAAAAGAGCATCATAATTGATATGATACTCTTTTTTACCGTGTTAATTTTTATACTATTATTTTCTTTTAGCCACTAATAAAACGGACTTTAAAAAATCTTGTAAATCGCCATCTAGTACTTTTTGAGCTTGAGAGGTTTCATATCCAGATCGGACATCTTTGACCATTTTATATGGATGAAGAACGTAATTTCTGATTTGAGATCCCCATTCCACTTTCTGTTTTCCTGCTTCGACTTTATCGCGTTCTTCATTACGTCGCTGAACCTCCTGTTCATACAAACGTGATTTTAACATTTGTATCGCTTTTGATCTATTCAAATGCTGAGATCGTTCTTCTTGACATTCAACTACAATACCTGATGGTAAATGCCTAAGCCGAACCGCAGAATCTGTTTTATTAACGTGCTGACCACCTGCGCCACTTGCTCGAAAAGTGTCCATTTCAAGATCAGCAGGATTAACTTCTATATCAATTCGATCATCTACCAAAGGATAAACAAAAACCGAGGCAAAAGTCGTTTGACGCTTACCTTGTGCATTAAAAGGGCTAATTCTAACTAAACGATGTACACCGCTTTCGCCTTTGAGGAAACCATAAGCAAAATTACCTGAAATTTCCATTGATACATTTCGATAACCAGCAACCGAATCTGGCTGAATATTGAGCATTTTGCGTTTATAACCTGATTTATCTGCCCACATTTCGTACATTCTGGAAAGCATTTGCACCCAATCACAACTTTCCGTGCCGCCAGCTCCACTATTAATTTCGATTACACAAGCCAATTCGTCTTCCTCTTTGTCTAAAGTCGCTTGCAGTTCTAAATCATCTACCAATTTCAGGCACTCTTGATATTGTTCTTTGACCTCCTCTTCGCTTGCCTCCTCTTCTTTCCAGAATTCAAAAAGTATTTCTACATCTTCTATAGCAAGTAAGACTGCATCATATTTATCGACCCAAAACTTATCGGACTTGATCGCACTAAGAATTTTTTCCGCCTCTTTAGGGTTCGTCCAAAAATTAGGGCTAAGAGAAATTGCTTCTCGTTCTTGAATTTTTCCTTTTCGATTATCTACGTCAAAGATATTCCCTAAGTAGACCTAATCGGTCTTTAAGGGATTTTAGTTGTTCTATTGTCATGTCTTATTTTTTTAAAATACAAATATAAGGATGTAAGATTACTCTGCGGAGTAACTAACCTTTTTTGTGAAAATTAATTTTGAGAATAATAAAGTTACAAAGTTGTTTTCATTGATTTCTCCCATGAACATTTTATGCAGAAAAACTAAAATTTCCATTTAAGAATAAAAACTGCATTTCGACCATATTCAGCAATCTGAGCATTATGAATTAGATAAGTTTCATCAAAAATATTATTAATCCCAATTACAAAATCAACTTTTTTGAATTGTAATTGTGCTTTTAGATTAACTACTTGCCAATCGTTTCTATCAATAAATAAATTCAGTGGATTAATACCAACAATACCGAATTCAGGAACATATTGCTGCTCGCCTGCAAAAAGATATTCAGCAATAATCCGAATGTTTTTTCTAGGCTTGTAATGTAAGGCAATTTGACCATTGAGCGTTGGAATAATGCCTAAAGGCTGGTTGTCACTGGTGTTTTTACCTTTAGCATAAGCTAAATTAATAAATCCTAAAAAATGCTTATTAATCAACAGATCCCATTCTGTTTCAATACCTTGTACATAGCCATTGATAGCGTTTTCCATTTTATACACTGCTTGGTTTCGGAATATTGAACTGCCCGAATAAGTAGAAGCTTTCAAATGTATAAAATCGTATAATTGCGTTCGGTAAAGTGAAATATTTCCGCTGATCCGTTGATTTTGTAATTTATAACCTAACTCAAAAGTTAGAGAACGCTCTGCTGTTAGGTCAAGATTAGGAACGATAATTCCTGTTTCAAAATCACTAATAGATTGACCAACACCACCAAAATCATGAAAATTGGGCAGTCGGTAATTAGTATGAATATTAGCGGTCAAATGATGCTTTCTGGCTAGTTCATAAAAACCGCCAAGATTAGCTCCTAGAGAACTAGGGGTTGTATTCATTTCCCCAAAAGTAGTCTCAGATTGGTTAAGTCGATTGATTTGATAGCGCCAGCCAAAGTTGATTTTCCCTTTTTCATTTGGAAGTGGGAAGAAATATTTATTATAAATGCCAATTTGTGTATTCAATGCACGTGTAGGATAGAAGCTTTGAACTGCGATTTCTTCGTTATTAATCGTATCAATTAAAGACTTAGAACTGTATAAAATCTCTTGATTAATATTAATACCCAAAAGCATTTTAATCCTTTTGGGAAGATTAGATGTACCTTCTATATTTCCTGAAATAGTATGAATACCTGTTTTATCTTGAAAGAGCTCTTGGTTGACCTTCTGGCTAGTCAATTGCAAATAGTTATTTTGATAAGCCAAGTGCCCCTTAATTATTCTAATCCAATTACTTCTCGAAATATATTGAAACTTAGCATACAACAAATTATAACTTTGTTGATCGTATTTGAATTTTTTATATTGATTAATCAAAGATGGAGTAGAAATTTCTTGATTTTGTTGAAGCGTATTGAAAGAACCTAAAGTAATTTTTCCTCGTTTAATTGGAATAATATACTTTAGATAAGTATTACTTTCGGAATAAGCGGAATTCGGTGTTAATGTTCCTTGCCCACTAATTAAATCACCAAAATTCTTAAAACTACCACCAATTAAAAGCGCATTTTTTTTGATATTAAATTGTCCTTCCGCATTTAAAACGCGTTCCATATTGTTACTTCGATATTTGGCGAGTACATGACCATGACCTTTAGTTCTATTTTCATCAAGGGGTAAATCGGGAGCTTTGGTAATTAAATTAATCGTTCCACCCATTGCATCACTGCCATAAAGAGAGGAAGATCCGCTATGAAGAATTTCAATTTTATCTAAACTCAGTACATCCACACTATTCAAAAAATTGAAAGGAAACGCACCAGATAAGGAATTATTTAATCGAATGCCATCGACTAAAACCGAATTATGATTGGTCGTTAATCCTCGAATAATGGGAGTTCCGCCGCCATGATGTGTTTTTAAAAGAGAAAGCCCTGTTTTACCTGTTAGTGTTTCTGCGGTTGTTCGAGGCGTGTTGATTTGTATATCTTGATTAGAAATAAGTGTTATAGCTTCAGGAACATTTAGCATAATATTAGAAGAGCGTTGAGGAGTTTGGCTGTAATGTGTGTTTAATCGCTCGAAAATTGGATGCATTTCAAAATCTAAATAGATGGTTTCCTCCTCTTGATAAGAAGGATTAGAGGATATACTGCGATATCCTAAACGAGAACAAGTTACTTGAACCGTATTTTCGATTGTTGCTTCTATCGAATAATTGCCATTCTCATCGCTCTTGACCGCTATATTTTGGTTCTTTATTTCAATCAAAGCGTTCGGAATAGGTTGACTGGTAGTATAATCAAAGATTATTCCTTGAATAGTAGTTGATTGTGCTTGAATAGCTATAGAACAGGCTAAAAAAAAGCCTATTGTAATTATTTTTTGTATCATATTTATTTTTATAAAACTAAGAACGATAAAAAAAGAATTAGTTACATAAAAATAATAGTTGAAAATAAAAGAATTAATTAGGAGAAGGAGTACAAATATCATCATTAAAATAACCATCATATAATTCACACAATTCCATCTTAATAATATAATCTATAGAAGGATGTTGACGAATTTTTTTATTATCATAATCAACAATGATTTTTAGAATTTTATCATGTGCAGGGCTAACTCGCATATCGTTCGCATGTTTTACAGTCGCTTGTATATAAGCCTGTTGATGATTGGCGTAATCAGCTTCGTTTGGTTCTGTTCTTCTAATTAATTTCTCAAATTCTTCGATTGCGGTTTCTAAATGTTCAGAAGCAACTAAAATGTGGTCGTTTGTAATGCCTTCTGGTAAAACAAAACGATCATCATCATTTTGATCATTCTCACTTGCTTGAGTTCCTTCACTATGTCTACGACGAGTTCCAGATTTTTTTTCTTGTTTGGGGGCTACTTTAGTCTTATTTTTTGTTTGATTGTCAAAGAGTTTGATGTCTTCTACCTTTAATCCTGCACGATCAGAAATAAAATTAAAAGCTAACATAACCGAAGCGACAATGACAGCCCAAAGAATAGGTGGTGTTTTTCTAAAAAATAAACGTTTAACTACAAAATAACTAAACAATAAAATGAAGCCTAAAAAAATACCTTTTTCTGCTTCGGGTTGCCCTGGCTGATAACTTGTTCCCAAATATTTATAGCCTAAATAAACGATATAAGCAAGGAGATATAAAATGAAATGACCGACACTAGCTACTAATTCAAGTAAATTTCCTAAAATGCCTTTGATCGCAGTAGTTTCAACTTGGAGATAAAATTTAAAATAAGAAAAGACGGAAACACTAATAAGTAATAGTGTAAAATTCATTCTCAAACCATCATTAATACTTCTGGCTTGATGTTTAAAACTATCTTCCATTGTATTTTCAAATCGCTTTAGAAAATTATCTAGTCCCCAAATACAAGCACCAGTCATCATCATCCAAAGCATAGACATAATAATCTGTTGGGAAGAAAGATCTTGTAGCATAACATTTTATAATTGACAATGAATGAAATGAATGAGCGATTTTAATTGTATAATGAATTATAATATTCTAAATTAATGAAATAATATGTGTTTTGAAAAACTATTCGACAAATACGGATTGTTTTTTGCCAAATGATTAGAATAGTAGAGATAAAGAGAACAAAAGTATATGTTGTGAAATATTGAATATTTTGTTAAAAAATCGTTCAAAGATAATTATGGTAATTAAACCATTCAACAATTTTTTTACCGTTATTTAATTCATTATTTTAGTAGAAATATCGAAGAAATTAAACATTACATGAAGGATAAAAAGAGTTATAGGATAAAAACGCTGCACATTGTACTAGTCGTTTATATTATATTGTTTTCAGGTTGGTGGACTCATTTATTATTATCCAAAAATTCAGATGCTTTTGAGGCAAAAGTTGATTTATTAAAAGCGGAAATGATTTATAGTAAGACTTATGAAAGTAGCAGTTTCAAAGCTTCTGAGCCTTATTTAGAAATTATTAAAAAGAAGAATCGTCAACAAAATATGATTATTGCGGAGGCATCTGTATATTATGTTATTTTGTTGATTGGAGTTTGGTTGGTATATCGGAGCTTTAGGCAAGAAATTCGATTGGCGAGGCAACAGCGCAATTTTTTATTGTCGATTACCCATGAATTGAAATCGCCTATTGCCTCTATCCGATTGGTTTTGGACACTTTTATAAAAAGAACACTCAAGCCTGAACAGATTAAAAAATTGGCGAGTAATGGTATTAAAGAAGCAGAGCGATTGCATACTTTGGTGAATAATATTTTATTAGCGGCAAGATTAGATAATAGTAAAGTTGAATTGATACGAGGTGAAGTTGATTTATTGACATTTACACAAGATGTTTTAAAACAGCTTAGAGGAAAATATCCGAATACTCGATTTAATTTTGAAACAACAGGTGAAATTCCTTTAATGCGTGTTGATACAAATGGTTTGACATCTATAGAATTGAATTTAATTGAAAATGCAGTTAAATATTGTCCAGATAATGGGGAGATCGATGTTTTTTTGAAACGAGTAAAAAATTCAGTTGTTTTTGAAGTAGCGGATAAAGGTATTGGAATATCGGATAAAGAGAAAGCCAATGTTTTTAAGAAATTTTATAGAGTAGGAAGTGAAGATACTCGAAAAACAAAAGGAACAGGGTTGGGTTTATATATTGTGAAAAGCCTTGTAATGGCACATAAAGGAACAATAAGCATTAGAGACAATTCACCTAAAGGAACAATTTTTAGTGTACAATTGCCTATTTTAAAATAATTATATTACCTTATGGTAGGAATAGCACAATTTTTACATTAATATTATCCTTATATAATAAAGAAATAAATCATAATATTAAATTTGAAGTTATATTAAAAACTTTAAACTCATTACAAAAGTATAGTGTATGTCCCTTTTAAGGGAATTCGTAAGAAATAACATTCACTAACCAGTCAATTAGACTATTATAAAATAAATATAGATATGGCTCGAATCTTATTAGTCGAAGATGAAGAACACATCCGTGACGTTGTTAAAATGAACCTTGAATTAGAAGACTATGAAGTCATTTCAACAGATAATGGAAAAGACGCATTTAAATATTTCAAGGGACAACATTTTGATTTAATCATATTAGATGTAATGTTGCCAGAAGTCGATGGTTTTCAGCTCTGTGAGCAAATAAGGTTAGAAAACTTAGATGTGCCGATTATGTTTTTGACCGCAAAGGATTCTTCTATTGATAGAATAATGGGGTTGAAAAAAGGAGCAGATGATTATCTAGTCAAACCATTTAACTTGGAAGAATTATTATTAAGGGTTAATAATTTGATCAAGAGAACGAGCAAAGATCCTGCAGATACACCAGATGTGGTGACTTTTGGTCGAAATACGATTAATTTTGTCACTTTTGAAGCAGAGAATGGGAAAGACACCTTTAATTTGACTAAGAAAGAAGCGATGCTGCTCAAATTATTGATTGATCGAAAAAATGAGGTTGTTTCGCGTCAACAAATTTTACAAGCTGTTTGGGGATATGATGTTTATCCTTCTACTCGAACGATTGATAATTTTATTCTTTCTTTCCGTAAGAAATTTGAAGAAGAGCCTAAACATCCTAAATATTTCCTTTCCGTTCGTGGAGTTGGATATAAGTTTATAGAGAAGTAGAGGCGGTTATTAATTAAAAAAGGGTTCAATAGAGGTTGAAAAAAAATCTATTGAACCCTTTTTTTAATGTCACAAATATTAAGAAAAATTGAGCTATTTAATTATTAAAGGCATTAAGGAAATGTTAATCCATAAAAAAACAGATGCCTTTTTCAAGACATCTGCTTCTCTTTTTTTCCCTCAGTAGATTGTAGTTTCTTTATTAAAATCTTAGTAGTGTGATTTTTGTTGTTGTTCCTGCATTTTTCCTAGAAAAATTATCTTCTTTTGTAATTAGCTGATACCGATAAACTTCCGTAAAGAAGGATCGAACCAACAGCGACTGCTAATACTAACATATAGTTTTTGTGTTTGTACTAATGCTCTATAAGCTAATAGTTTTAAGTTTGAGAAATACCGTTTACGGTCTTAAAGTTAGTTAAAATTTTGTTAAAATTTAAAAGAGTAGAATATTATTTTAACATTTAATTTGTTTGTATGTGTTAGTCGCTAATTATCAAAAGTAAAGTCACAAAAAAGCCCTTGTTTTGTTCGGAATTATTAGTCTTACAAGATGGACAACAAAATAAAATATGCGTAAATTATATTTTTTCAATTTTATTTAATAATTATTCAATTCTATCCAGAACAAAAAGTGTTCGATTGTGATCATAAAATGCTACTACTCCTTTTTCCTTATTAAAGAATGAATGGAGTTGATCATCAGAGAAATAAACATCATTGAATGAGCGACCAAGTAAGGTTGTATCTGCTTGTTCGTACTTGCCGAGCCAGAGGTAGTTAGGGGTGTCAAAATCATTGCCTCTTTTAGAAGATACAAAGTTATAATAGCTATAAGGTAGATAGATAGAAACATTGTCATACATAGTTTCATTATCTTCAGTAGTTTCCCATAAATTAACACCTATTCTATAATGTATTGAGAGCCTATTATTAGTTGGAGTAGTGTAATGTACACTTTTGACAGCAGCTTTCATGATGTCTTGTTCTCGTTCGGGCGTATCTCCATTGCCACAAACCGTTCTGACTACTCTAGATTCTAAGCTATCCAATAAAGGTGTTTCCTCTTCAAACATTAGTTCATTACCCACACTATCTTGAAAATATAATTTTTGTCCTGGTTCGTACACCCAAAAATCTTCACTTTCAGGCATTAACAAAAAAGTCCCCAAATCACTTCCTTTTTCTTCACAATAGAAATTTGTGTTGATTTCATCTTCAAGGCAGGCTGAAAAAAAAAATAAAGTAATTAGGGTAAAAAAAAGTAGTTGTTTATTCATAGTTAATTTTTTTAATGAAATTTGAGTAAAAATTATCGGGTGTAATTCAATTCTTCGTTTTTGAATAAAAGTCATCAGATGAGTGAAGTGTTGAAGTTAATTAGTGGTGTCTCA
>CAKZLL010000333.1 GCA_937125475.1 uncultured Saprospiraceae bacterium
CCGCTTTTACCGCCTTGATTAGCTTTAAAATCTAAATTTCCATTCATTACAAAACCATTTTAGAATAAAGTCTATTATTAAAAATAGTGAATTATTGTGCTTTTTCCATAAAATGCTTCATTTTTTCAACTTGATAGCGCCAAACATTGATCGCTTCCAGTCTATTGATTACTTTAAATTTGATTTTTCCATTAGGCGGTAATTGAGCTAGTCGAAACAAATCTGCTTGAATCACATTCGCAATTCTGGGATAACCGCCCGTCACTTGTCCATCCTGCAACAAAACAACAATTTGCCCATTAGGAAGCAATTGCATTGTGCCGATAGTTGTGCCAGAAGAGATCATTTGTTGATTTGTTTGTTGAATTAAAGGCTCGCTTTCCAATTGCATGCCCATCCGATTGCTTTGATTAGAGACTTTGAAAGGCTGTTGAAATAACCTATTTTTACTTGTTTCATCCAACCAATTATATTCTATTCCTTTGATTATTCTGACAGTAATATAATTGAAATTTTTCATTTGGAAATGCTCGGGTAATGTTCTTTTTAATAATGAAATAGACGAATTTTGACTTTTATTTTCTATTGTAATAATGTCTTCTTTTTTTAAAAAGCGTCCTTGAAAACCACCAAATTGCCCATTTAAATAAGTGGAATAACTTCCAAAACTAGCAGTCAAATTAATTTTCCCTTGGATAGCTAAATAGGCTCTACATCCTTTTTTAGCTGAACTAAAATTTAATTCATCTCCTTTTTGTACTTCAATCGTTTGATTATTAGGAATGGATTTGTCGTTGATTGTTGGAGAAAAATCTGCGCCTGTAATGGCAATTTGGGCATTAGCCAAAAACTCATAACGCCCACCTTTTAGTGTCATTTCTAAAGTTGGAAAATCAATTGGATTACCTACAAGCCAATTCGCCCATTGATGCGAAAAAATATCAACCGCGCCACTCACAGGAACGCCAAATTTCCGCCAACCAAATCGACCAAGATCTTGATAAGTATCTTGAAAACCTGCTTTCTTTATTTTTATTTTGATCATCTTAATTAACGTAAAAAAAGAAGCAATTTTATTTGTTTTTAGAATTAAGCTTTTATATTAGCCTTTATTCACAAAGGTTCTTAGATCAAATATAAGTACAATAAAACGAATAGATATAATTATATTTTTACCAACTAAATTAAATCAATGAGTAAAACAACTTCTTCAAATTATCTGATTTTTATCGCTGCTGTTGTGTCAGTTGGTGGTTTTTTGTTTGGCTTTGATGCGTCAGTAATTTCTGGTGTGACGGGCTTTATTGTTCCTGAATTTAATCTAAATGAATGGGAAGAAGGCTTTGCAGTTGCTTGTTTGACAGTGACTTCTACGATTGCAATGGCTACTGCAGGTCCATTAAGTGACCGTTATGGTCGAAAAGGGATTTTAATTTTTGTCGGTCTATTTTACGCACTTTCTGCCTTGCTTTCTGCGCTTGCGCCTAATTTTACGATTTTGATAATTGCTCGTATGTTGGGAGGTTTTTCTGTTGGTGCGGCATTGATTTTAGCACCGTTATATATTGCCGAAATTTCGCCAGCTGAACAGCGAGGGCGCATGATTTCTATTAATCAACTCAATATTGTTCTTGGTTTTTCAGCGGCCTATTTTTGTAATTATTACTTGTTACAATTAAGTGGTTCTGATGCGAGTTGGGTCAAGAATTTAGGAATTGATGTGAATACTTGGCGTTGGATGTTAGGATTAGAATTATTACCTGCATTAGCTTACTTTTTACTTATGTTTTTAGTGCCTGAAAGCCCAAGATGGTTATTAATGAAAGGTAGAAAAGAGGAAGCAAACGCTATTTTAATTAAAATTAATGGGAATGAAGCGACTGCTCAACAAGTACAAAATGATATTTTAAATAATCTTGAAGAAGCAAAAAGTAAGGCAAAACCAAGTTTTTCTGAATTGTTTAATCCAACGCTTCGTTTAGTTTTGGCGATTGGTTTAATTGTTGGCATTGCTCAACAAATTACGGGGGTTAATGCGATTTATTTTTATGCGACAAGTATTTTTGAACAATCAGGAATTGGTCAAAATGCAGCATTTGCACAAGCGATTTGGGTAGGTATTATCAATGTTGTATTTACGATTCTTGCGATGTATTTGATTGATAGAGTGGGAAGAAGACCGCTATTATTGGTTGGTGTAGCTGGGATTGTTATTAGTATGTCTATTGCAGCATATGGCTTTCATACTGCGACTTATGCCCTTACAAGTGAGGCAGTTTCGACTTTACCAAAAGAACTGGATAAAACGAAAATTACGCATTTGGTAGGTCAATCTTTTGATAATGATGTTCAATTTAAAAAGGCTATCAAAGATGCACTTGGAAATGTAGAATCATCTAAACACGAAGCGGCGATTATACAAGCCGCGGTTGATATGAATCCAATCCTTATTTTATTAGGAATTTTGGGATTTGTTGCGAGTTTTGCTATTTCACTTGGTCCTGTGATGTGGGTTTTGGCTGCTGAAATATTCCCGAATTATATTCGCGGTGTTGCGATTTCTTTCGTTGGCTTTATCAATTCTGCAATCAGTTATTTGGTTCAACAGTTTTTTCCTTGGGAATTAGCAACTTTAGGGAATGCCCTGACTTTCTTAATTTATGGCGGATTCGCCTTAATTGCTTTTGGTTTGATTTATAAATTATTACCAGAAACCAAAGGAAAATCATTGGAAGAATTAGAAAAAATGTTGATTAATAATTAGGTTCTTTGACATTTTTTGCCAAAATGAACATTTCAATATATCCAATGGGTCATGACCCATTACTGAAAATGGCAAAAATTATCAATGAACCTTAAAAATTTGGTGACGTACTTAAAGGCACTTCTAATCTAATTCAATATCAATTTCTACGAACAGTGTCGCAGCTCTACTGCTATATAATAGATTTCATTAGCGGCAGAGCTGCGACACTGTTTGTAGAAAATGGTTATAAATGGCAAATAAAGCGCCTTTAGGTCTAGCACTCCAAAACTTATATCCTTTCATTATCCCATAATTTTGTTATTTCTGTATTGGGTTGACCAGGTGCGTAAACTAGGGAAACTCTTGGCGGAATGCCTAGTTGAATGTGAATACCTTTGGCTTGTAATGTGCCAGATTGTAACTTTTTTTGAAGTTGACCTGCTCGATAAAGTGACTCGACAACTTTTACAAAAACAATATTTTCTTTAAATTTTTCCTTAACAGCTTCGACTTGTTCTTTGGTCAAGGTATTATTAGCATCTAAATGAATTTCGATAGAAGGCGGGACAGAAATATGAATTAAAAACTCTTTCGTTTCATAACCTAATTCTTGGAGCATTGGAATCATATCAAAAGCATGATTAATAGCTTCAGTATATTTTTCTTGGCTACTTTCATTAAAACCATCCCATTGATTTTTAGCGGATTTCATGCCATCGTCCACCGTTTTTTTGATTTGGTCTAATCCTCCTTTGATTGTTGAGTTGCTTTGAGCCAAATCGCCCAAGCCTTTTAATGCGTCCTTAAAACTTTTCATGTCTATATTTTTAATGGTTATTATGATTGTTAGATTGAGAGATTGTATCGCCTTCGGCTGATTGTTAGATTGAAATACTTACTTGAAACAAAGTTTAAGATTTCAAGTAAATACTAACAATCTAACAATCTAACAATCTAACAATCTAACAATCTAACAATCATTTTATTCACAACCTTTTGGCTGATCTCCAATGCCAGATTCTTCCCACAATGTTTTCAATCTCAATTCATAGAAATCCAATAATAAATTTGGAATATTCAACTCGATTTCGATTCTTCTGAACGTTCCACCTTTTTCATTTCTTGGATGTTCGTAAGCACCGATAGCGATGGGAACATTCATAAAATCAAGCTGTTGTTTCACTGTCCAAGCGCGAGCAATACCCAATTCCATATTATTTTTTAATGAATTTGTGATTTTTCTACTTGTTGTTTTATTTAATGTTTCGCCATTCACAAAATGCGTGTAATTCGTTCCTTTTGGAATATTTAATGATTTTTTGTAGCGAGCACCGCTAAATCTATTTCCATCAGAATGCCCTTCAAGATAGATTAAAAAATCTTTTTTACAACGGCTTTCTGCATCAGTTGCGCAATATTTTTGCAAAACTTTACTATCCACCCAAGTCGCAATTTTTTGATAATAAGCAGGATCGCCCATTTTGGCTAAGTTGATATTTTGACAAAGATAAGTAGTGATAATATATTTCACCCCAATATTGCCAAGTGCACTATATTCAACCGTAGTTTCACAAGGTACACCCGAACCATTAACATCAGCATACATCAATTTTGCGGCAGCTGGGCCAAAACGTTCGCGCTCTTCATGTGTTTCTTTTCTAGCTTGAAGTACCAGTTTCCAATATTTACAATTCCAGATTTTTAAACGAAGTCGCTCAATAGCACAAGCTAATTCTTTATCAAAATTAAGGTTATGTTCAAATTGAAGATCATCAATCAACTTAACATATTCATCGCCTTTGGCATCACAATAATTCAAATGCCCGTTGATCGTCCAATATTTGACTTGTGCAATTTTATCACAATAAACGGATGCTAAATCGACTTCTTCGGTTAATGTATCTTTGTCTGCGATGAAAGTTGTCCAAGTAGAATTAAGTAATGCTAAATCAGCTTTAGTCTTTTTAACTAAATCCTTTAATTGATCAATTTTTTGAGTAGTAACATCGTCTAATTCTACATCATATTTTTTCTCTACCGCGCTAATTTCGCCTAACATTTTCTCACCCAAAGTACAATGATTGATAATACCATTCATCGTATAAGATCGGATTTGAGCGACTTTATCACAATAAATTAAAGTAAAATCAAGCTCTTTTTTAAGTGTATTTTCAGGAACAAATTCCTTCCACGCTGCATTTAAAGCTGATAAATCGCCATTAAACGTTTGGACAGTTTCCTGTAAATAATCAATTTTTTTCTGTGTAACTGCGTCAATATCAACCTTGTTTTCTTTTTGATAATCTGCAATTGTCTGAATCATTTCAGCTCCTTTTTCGCAAATATGCAAAATACCATTCATCGTATAAGATCGGACTTGAGCCAATTTATCACAATAAATCAAGGTGAAATCAGGCTCTTTATTGAGCGTGTTTTTCGGTGTAAATTCCTTCCAAGCGGCATTTAAAGTTGCTAAATCAGCTTTCGTATTTTTGACTAAGGCTTTCAATTTTTTGATTTTACCCGTCGTAATGCCGTCTAATTGTACGTCATGTTTTTTCTCTACTGCGCTAATTTTGCCTAACATTTTTTCGCCCAAAGTACAATGATTGAGAATACCATTCATCGTATAAGATCGAATTTGCGCGACTTTATCACAATAAATTAAAGTGAAATCAATCTCTTTTTTGAGTGTGTTTTTAGGTATAAACTCTTTCCATGCTGCATTCAAAACGGATAAATCGCCATTAAATGTTTTGACGGTTTCTTGTAAATAATCAATTTTTTTCTGTGTAACTGCGTCAATATCAACTTCATTTTCTTTTTGATAATCTGCAATAGTTTGAAGCATTTCAGCTCCTTTTTCGCAAATATGCAAAATACCATTCATTGTATAAGATCGAATTTGAGCCAATTTATTACAATAAATTAAGGTGAAATCTAACTCTTTTTCCAGTGTGTTTTTCGGTGTAAATTCTTTCCAAGCGTCATTTAAAACTGCAAAGTCGCCATTGTAAAACTTAGCAGTTTCTTCTAACCATTTGATTTTTTCTGCTAATTCGTCATCAATATTGTCTTTGTTTGCTGGCTCTAAAGCTTTAATTTTTTCGAGCATTGGCAAGCCTTTCGTACAAATATCAGATGCAGCGATCAACATATATTTTTTGATCAAAGGCACATTATTACAAGCTAAAGTTGGTACTTCTGCATCAAAACCATCGCTTTTATCGGTTTTAATGTAGCTCGCCCAAGCCGTATTAAGTTGTGGCAATACCTTGAAAAGCTGTTTGAACGTCTTGACTTCTTTTTCTAGTCCGTTAATATCAGACAATTTTAAACTTGTTTTTTCAACAATTTGCAATACGTAATTTTCAAAAATATCTTGTGCTTCTGCCACCTTCCCACTACAATAAAGCGCGTAAGTTTCCATGATTGTATATTTGGCAAGCGTGCCTTTTTCGCAGACTGAACGCGCTGTTTTGACTGCTTCTAACTCCTCCAAAGAGACATTGTAACTCTCCAAATATCGCCTCCAAACCTTACCTAAATCATGATAAGCTTGGATTTTTAGGACTAAATCGTCGTATCTTTCCTTAAATCCAGGGATGGTTTTATAATTGGTTTCGCCATATTCTTCGATTTTTTTCATAAACATTCCTGCTTTACCAATTCGATTGAAGCAGAAATTAGAATTGGCGTACATTAAGCAATATTTAGGAAAATCGACCGTATTTGGGGGCGGTTGAGGAAGTTTACTAATATTAGAAGTCTTATTATTTTTTAAAAAAGCTTTCCATGTTTCCTCAAAATTAATGACTTGAGCCGAGGCATCTGAGAAAATAGTGCCTAAGAATAAGAGGCAAAAAATGGATCTTAATAGCTGTTGTTTCATCTTTAAGGATGGTTTTGTGAAAAAGGTAGAACAGGACATTCCTGTCTGTTACCAATATTTTATAAATAAAGTGAATTTCAAAATAAGTTAGAAGGGATTTTTACAGAAAATAATTAATTCAATTGTTTTTTGAGTAAAACGAACGACCTTATATACTTAATTGTCTTGCGAGTTAAAAAAGTTAAAACGAATACTTTTTTTCCGTTTTATAATAACCTCATAAAAAACCCAAGCCAGCACAATGATATATTCAAAACCAACAAGCCATAGATTTTCATGAAATGGCTCTGCACTATAATTAATGTAAGTTAAAAAAATCAAGCCCGACCAAACGATAGGATAACGAAATCGGGTAAGTGAACAAAACGCGACCAAGGAAGTAATATACCAAGGATGAACCGTTGTAGATAATAAATAAAAAATGCTTAGTGCAAATAAAATATGTAGAGGAAGTGTCTCAAATTTAGGCATTTTTGAGCGCAGCGCCACTACAAAAACGCTAGTCGCGACAGTTAAACTTAGCAACGGACTGATATAATTAATCATATTATAGCCTTCAATTTGATAACCAACCCATCGAAAAAAGTAATAAAAACTACCATTATATTCAAAATTATTAAAATATAAACCAACACTTGTACTAATATTTTTAATAAAAGTAGCATTTAATAATGGTAAAAATAAGGCTAAAACACCAAGTCCAACAATGGCAAAATATCGAATGCTTTTCCATCCTAATCGTTTAATTAAAAAAGGTAAAAACATCAAAGGTAATAATTTTGCAACAATGGCAATACTCATGGAAAGGGCAGAAGTGAACCACTTTTTCTTTATTAAAAGCCAAACTGCCAATAATGAGAAGAAAATCATTGCGCCTTCGAAATGAATATTTCCTACAATTTCTAAGATAACCACAGGATTAAGCGCGTATAAAACCACATTTTGTTCGGGCATTTTGAAATGCTTCAATAACTTTAAAATTAAGATCATTGAGCCGATTTCAAAAAGTAATAAAACAGATTTCATCACAATGACACTGCCTAAAACGCTCTTAGAAAAAAGAGCCGTAGCGAGCCAAAACACGGATTGCAAAACAGGTGGATAGACTGTGAAATAATTTTGAGAATTAAGGTTATTATAAATATCGGGTGTTAAAAAATCACTATAAAGTTGATTATCGAGATAGTAGGAGGGCAGTTCCAAAAAAGGATTAATTCCATGATTTAGCAATCGTCCATCCCAGATGAAGCGATAAAAATCATCAGAAAGATTAGGTAAAGTAAAGAGTAAAGAAAATCGAATAATAACGCCTAAGTAGATGTAAGTCAATGGTTTATTATTGCTGTTTTTAGTAAGGATAAAATAAGCATAAGCGATGAACGCAAGAATAAAGCTACTTAACAATTGGAAGCTATCCGTTCTAACCGTACCGTAAGTTAGCCATAGAATAGCCGCAATAAGTAGAATCGAACTTGCGATAAAGCCCGTTTTTGAATGGATTTTGAGCATTAGCACTTTTTTATCAAAATTAGAAACTCGTTGAACAGAAACCAGCTAGTTTTTCATCATCAACACTGACAATTTTATCTAGTCGAATAGTTAGTTGATTATCCAAAACCATGAATTCTTCTTTGTTTTTAGTGTATAAATCTACAATTTTAGCGTTAAGGATTGCTTCACCTGTTGATGTAGTATAGATAATTTTGACCACTTTTTTGGTAGTGGCAGCCGCTTCTAAAATATCGTAAAAATTGCAATTAATTGGTTGATACATTGTAATTAATCAATTGAAAATTAGGAAAAAATAGCATTTTTATTCAAAAATATAATGTCCATCCTTACCTTTTTTTGGCCCACCATACATCAAATATGGGAATGCTTTTTTTCTTAAAATAAAGGCTGTGATAAGAATACCAACCATTATTAACATAAGAACTACTACAATCCATTGATAAGTAGGATGTTGGAAAATTTGAGTTAAAAAATAAATTTTGAATGGGGCATAAATCATCAAAGAATATAAATGATTGCCTTTAAAGTTTTTAACTGTCCACCACAAAAAAAGTTCATATAATGTAGCAACGCCCACGCTAATTAAAAAAGAGCGATCGCCTTCACCGAGCATCGAATTATGAACGAAGAAAAATAACATAATTGTCATTGATCCAAGCAATAAGTTCATTAATAATTGCTGATAAGAACGACTAGCAGCTTTTGTTTTACTTGATGCGGTCGCGGCTAAATTTCGTACAACATAGGCTTGCATCATACCAAAATCAGGATGTTGACCCAATAATTCATAAACCTCTTGATGCGTTTTTCCTGTATTTAGCATATTCTCCATGATCTTCCTCAATGCGCTCAAATTCTTGAAAATGTCTTTGAACGCGACTGTTTGATCTCCTATTATTATCTCTTCTTTCATGCGATTTTTTGTAAGTAGCACGTAGCATGGATATTATTTAATCAAGCCTCATGATCTGAAAAATCCTGCCCGTTCTACGTCGTTATTAGACTTGTTACCCTTTAAAGAGTAACAAGTCTATTTAGAAATATAAAAATTATTTAGGGGAGAATTTAGTTTTTATTTTTGAATAATTACTCGTTGAGCATGAATTAATTTATCCTTATGATAAATGGATAGGAAATAAAATCCATTTGAAAAATCAGCTACATTAAGCGTATTTACCGTTTTATTTAATAGGATCATTTTCAATGTTTGACCTGTTACAGTAGTCAAAACAGCACGACTATTAATGAATTTTTCGGATGCTTCTATTTGTAAAATATCGGTTATTGGATTAGGATAGAAGTTAAATTCATTAGAAAAATCAACCTTATTTGTATTGGTGAGCGTAATTGTATAACAAGAAGTTGTATCCGTACAGTTATCTGAATTTGTTATAATTACAGCATAATCACCGCTTGCAGTTGGTTGAAAATTGGCGTTAGTTTCTCCCGTAATTGGCATATTCGTATTACAATCAATCCATTGAAAAGTTGAATTCATCGCAGTTGCAGTGAGTGTATCTCCGTTCATTGTTACAGTCGTGTCCGCATTAGAAACCGTCAAGTTGATCGTCATTGTGCTATCACAGCCACTTGTATTTTGGATAATATCCACAACGGTTTGAGAACTCGTGTATATTGAGCCACTAGGTGCGGTATAACTACCACAAACCGTTGTTGAAAAACTGCTAGATGTACCACCAATAGATAATTGAATAGTAATCAAACTATCACAGCCATCTGCATTAGGAATTGTATCTGTAAAAGTACCTGAATTAGTATAAACCGTTCCACTCGGCGCAGTATAACTAGCACAATCAGAAGCCATTATATTACTCGAGGTACTACCAATAGATAATTGTAAAGTGATCAAACTATCACAACCTGCTGCATTAGGAATTGTATCTGTAAAAGTACCTGAATTAGTATAAACCATTCCACTAGGTGCAGTGTAACTAATACAATCAGAGGCAGTTATACTACTCATTGTATTATTATTAATAGTCAAAGTAATGGTAATGATACTATCACAACCAGCCGTATTTGAAATAATATCATTTATAACTTGAGAATTAGTATAAGTCGCTCCACTAGGCGAAATGTAATTATCGCAGGCAGTCACCGACATACTACTTGTTGTATTAGCAGAAGCAGCTAACGTCTTGCCAGTTGTCCAATTAGAGGCACTACCGCTTAGCGCGAAATTATTTAGCGTACCATTTTTATTGTTTCCAGAGTTATCATTTGCTATTGTCAAACTTGAATTATTCCCATTTGCAGTACCTTGATTTAATTGATAATAGCCAATTAAACCTGTCGTATTGCAAAGTTCTTTATTCAAATTAGCTTGGATTTCGGTGGCAGTTCGGACGGTATTCCAAATTCTAACTTCATCAATAATACCATTAAAATAATTAACGGCATCGTTACGACGACCGATCGTTACGCCTGTACCTGCGGCAGTATTAACTGGGGCAGCAGTGATATTTCCACTTCCATCCAATGCGCCATCTACATATAATTTAAATTTTGTAGTTGCAGCATTATCATAAGTTACAGCGACATGATGCCAAGTATTATCATCAATCGGTTTAGAACTATTAATACCGCCACCACCGATTTCTATACGGAGTTTACTATTTAAAACATTGAGTGTAAAACGTGTTCCGAGAGGCATTGTCCCCATTCCGACGATGACTTTTTGAGACGTAACAGGAGTACTTATTTTTATCCATGCTTCAATCGTTCTATTAGCATTACCAGTTAAACTATTAATATTTGTTGAAACATAATCATTAATTCCATCTAAGGCAAGACTATTTTGTGCATTTGAGGTATTTGAAAATAAAAAAGCGACTATTAGTAGGAGTAAAATTTTTCGCATGGTATTGAATTTAATTTTTTGGGTGTAATTCAGTTTTTCGCATTTACGAAAACGAAAAACTGAATTACATCCAATTTTTTGGTAATTTTTCTGAATTAAACTCAAATTTAAATTTTTCTACTTAATTATTTTCATTGATAGCCCCTTGGGGTACTTATTAATTCGTTTGTTTTCATTGTTATTAAAAAATATAGGCACACAATTAGTATAGTTAAAAACTATACTAACTGTGTGCCTAATCCGAATTTTTACTAACGGTAGCTGATTATGTGTTATGTTTACTACCATTTTTAATAGGAGGTCTATGTCCTCGTCCTATACCGTTACTTAAACCGCCTTTAATTTCTTGGGCTTGTTGAATGACCTCTAATTGTGTAGAGAGAAATTTAAGTGTTTTGTTTGATCGCTTTTTTTTCATTTTTTTATATTAAAATGTTTGCTATTAAGGAAATCGGAGTGTTTTTAATAAATTTATTGGTTCATTGACAATTTTTGCCTTTTAGTCCAATGTGGGCTTGCGCCATTGCTCTAACTCTTTAAAAAACAACAGGGCAAGCCACCGCTGGATTAAAAAAATATTCATTTTGGCAAAAATTGTTAATGAACCAATATTTTAGTATAAAGTTATGCGAATTAAGAGTTGAATAAAATCAATAAGTCTGATTGTTAGGTGTTTATAAATTAAAATATCTTTAAATTATATAAGGGAGTAATAGTTTTATAGCCAAAAAGGCTTAAATCTGCTAATTCATATTAAAAATAGCTTTTTCAATTATCACATTTTAAAAATAACAATTTGTATTTTATTGACAATCATTCTCAACTCTCAATTTTCAACTTTTAATTCGCATAAAGTTGAATGATTATATAATATAATATACTTCAGAATTTGCTACGGGCGGTCTATGCCCTTTGGCTAGATTTTTCTTCTTTCTTTTCCTCTTCTTCTTTTTCTTCCCGCCTTTAATTTTTTCCAGATCATTAATGCCTTCTAGCGATACCGCGAGACTTTCTAATTTATTTGTTATGTTATTCTTCTTCATTATATATTTAATTTTTAAATAAAATAATTTTAAATTAAATGAGCAAATATTGCGCCAATATATATTAAATATTAATATTTAAAAATTATTATATGTTTGTTTTTTAATGGGGTTGAAAATAATATTGGAACGAAACTTAAAATTTTAGAGCTTACGTTTTTCTTGATCTGTTGTAGTAATAATTGGGAATCTAATTCTAAAGGTTGTTCCTTTTGGCGTGTTTTCTGAATAATCTATAGAACCTTGATATTTTTCTACTATATTTTTGACTAGGGTTAATCCTACTCCAGTTCCCTGATAACCAGAACGTTTATCGAGGCGATTAAAAATATTAAACACCTTATTTTTGTAAGCTTGATCTAGCCCAATTCCGTTGTCAGAAACAGTAATAGTTAAGAAATTGACTTCTTTTTCTAGTAGAATAATAATTCGAGGAGTTTCATTATTGAAATTAATAGCATTAGAAATTAGTTCTTTGAAAACTAATTGAATATGTAAAGGATTGGCTATTATTTGAGCAGCAACATCTTTAGGATATTTAATAATTGCATTAGATTCTTCGATTAGATTTTCGATCATACTACACGCGGATGAAATTGCTAAAGTAGCATCTACTGGCTCTTGCCCAGGCAATTCTTTTGAAATATTAGCATAAAAAAGGAGATCATCGAGCAAACTACTTAGCTT
>CAKZLL010000334.1 GCA_937125475.1 uncultured Saprospiraceae bacterium
TATATAGAAAATTAGTGCCAGTTAGTATTCAATCCGAGTATATCAAAAATGTGGTCTACGAAAAAGTTGTTCCTAATTATAGCAATAATATAGATATTTCCTTTGAATTTGAGGATGCTGGATTTGAGGATGATGTACTCTTTGTAGTATTAGATAGCTATAATGAACAAAACGAAGAAAAGCTAAAACGCTTTTTTGAGCCAGTAGTAGGAGTTAATAATTTGAGACTCAAAAAGAAAATCAGCGAAGGCAAACATACTTTCAGATTAGGCTTTTTTCTTAAAAAACATGCCAAATCAAAGAGTCCTAGATTCTATCATAAAGAATTTAAAGTAGAAATTGAATAAAAAACATTTTAGAAATTACTATTTAATCATTTCTAAATATATCTTTGTGCCAAATATTTTGAATGTGACTTAGCATTTTGTAATAAACAGTTTTTAAATTCAGTGATGAAAGCAAAAAAATCTGTGCCAATAAACCACTTTATTTAATTTTCATCACTAAACATTCAAAGTAAAAAATCAAAATCACGAATACATGAGTTTTATCGAATTAATGTCAATGCCGGAATCTTGGGTTAGTTTATTGATGTTGACCTTTATGGAAATTGTTTTAGGTATTGATAATATTATCTTCATCTCGATCGCTTCCAGCAAATTGCCTGAGAACCAACAAAAAAGAGCAACTAATATTGGATTATTACTTGCTATGGGTTTTAGAGTTGTATTGCTTTTTGGTATTTCTGCTTTAATTGCGATGCAAGCAGCACTTTTTCATATTGACACTTCTTGGTTAAAAGCAGGTGTTACTGGGCAAAGTTTAATTTTAGTAGCTGGTGGTTTGTTTTTAATATATAAAGCAACTTCCGAAATTCATGAAAAGCTTGAAGGCGGAAATCACGTTAATGTAGAAGATAAGAACAAAAAGGTCTCTTTTTCTAATGTCGTGATACAGATTTGTTTGATTAATATTGTATTTTCTTTTGATTCAATCTTAACGGCAGTCGGATTAACCGAACACGTTCCAATCATGCTCGCAGCGGTGATCATTTCAATGGCAATTATGATGCTATTCGCTAATCCTGTCGGCGAATTTGTTAATGAAAATCCAACAATACAAATGTTAGGATTGTCCTTTCTAATTTTAATTGGCTTTATGCTAATTACAGAAGGAGCTCACTTATCACATTTCGAATTCTTCGGATCTAAGGTTGGTGTTATTCCAAAAGGCTATTTATATTTTGCTATTTTCTTCTCGCTTATTGTTGAATTTTTAAATATGAAATTGCGCAAAAGAGCACCCAAAAAAGTAGAACTTTATACTTATAAAAATAACGAAAAAGCACAATAAAAATCAAGGATTGGATCTCTTGAAGAGATCCAATCCTTGATTTCAATGTTATTCAAAAGCTCCCAGCAAATCAAAATGATACGAACAATTTTAGTTATTGCTTTATTTCTAACACTATCCATAGATATAGTGGGGCAAAGTCGATTACGTTTTGATAGAATTTCTATTGATGAAGGGTTGTCTCATACCACGGTTTATAGCATTTTTCAAGATAATACAGGTTTTGTTTGGGTAGGTACGGAAGAAGGCTTAAATATTTATAATGGCTATTCTTTTGATACTCATAAACACGATGCCAATCAACCTAATAGTTTAAGTAATAATGTAGTTAAGACCATTTTTCAAGATAGTAAAGGTACAATTTGGATTGGAACAGAATATGGTTTAAACCGATATATTCCTGAAAACAATCATTTTCAAACTTTTTTTAAGAAGGAAAATGATAAAAATGGATTAACGGATAATCATATTCGTAGAATAATAGAAGACCAAAATGGGCATCTCTGGCTTGGAACAAATAACGGTATAACAAAAATCACTGATTATTCTGATACTTCCATCACTTGCATTCAATACCCTTACGAGGAAGATAATCCTACATCATTAGCTCATCCAAAAGTTAGAGGGCTTTTTATTGATTCAAAGGAGCGAATTTGGATCGGAACGGATGGCGGAGGTTTATATAAGGTCATCAAAAATACTTCGTCTAAAACGGCTCATAAAGAAAAATTTATACATTATACCCATCAGGCAGATTCTCCTAATACGATTGGCTCAGACCGAATTAATGGTTTTTCAGAAGATACTTACGGCAATATTTGGGTAAGTAGTTGGAAAGGTGGTGTCAATAAAATTTATATAGATAAAAATGGTGATGAACGTATTATTCGTTACAAATTTCATCCTACCAAAAACAGCATTAGTTTAGATAAAGTTACTACACTTTTCACTGATAGTAAAGGTTTCTTGTGGGTTGGAACATACAATGCAGGTATTAATCGAGCTAAAATCCAACAAAATACCGATGAACTAACTTTTGAAAGTTATATTCATGAAAATAATAATCCGCTCAGTCTTTCCCATAATACGGCTTATACTTTCTTCGAGGATAAAGCCAATGAAATATGGATTGGAACGTGGGGTGATGGCATTAGTAAAGTCAATCAACACAACAATAAGATGCTGCTTTGGGGCGAAATTAATGGGTTTTCTGATCCTGCTTTTCATGAAATTTGGAGTACCGATTTTGATAATCAAGATAATTGGTGGGTTGGTGCTTGGGATGGCGGTTTAGCGAAAATAGCTAATAATAATCCAGATAATTATTACAGTTATGACAAAAACATCACTTACTTTAAGCATGATCCAAATAATCCGAACTCAATAAGTGAGAATAAAATCACATCAATTCTCCATGATAGTAAAGATCGACTTTGGGCAACAACATGGACTGAAAATCTCAATGTTGCATTTAATATTTCCTCCTCTCCTACGCCCAAATTTCAAAAAATCAAAGTTGGTGATAACGGTTATTTTGTTTTTGAAGATCAAGATGGTGGTATTTGGGTAGGCAGTCAAAATGGACTTTATAAAATTCATGGTACAGAAAATAACAGTTTCTCAGCGGAGATGGTTAATATTTCCATTTATAAAAACGAAGATAAAAATAAGCGGAGTTTACCTGATAATCGCATCAGAACGATGTTTGAAGACAATGAAGGTAATTTTTGGATTGGAACGAGTAACGGCGGTTTAGCTGTCGCGAAAAAAAGTACTTTTCAAGAGTTTACGGATCCTTCCGAAATGGTTTTTGACCTTTATGCATACGAAGAAGGTGATTCTAATGCATTAAGTAATAATCATGTTTATACCGTTTTTCAATCTAAAGATGGAACAATTTGGATCGGGACGCAAGGCGGTTTAAATAAGTATGACAAAGACCTTAATTCTTTTATACATTATAATGAAGCTTCGGGGCATTTAACCAATAATGTAGTGAGTGGAATTTTGGAAGATCCTAAAGGAAATCTTTGGCTCGCAACTAATCGAGGGGTTACAAAATTTAATCCTACAACAGAACAAACGATTCATTATGATGAAAGAGATGGTTTACAAGGAAAAATATTCGCGCCAGCTTCAATTAAAAAAGACAAGTATGGCAATTTTTTCTTTGGTGGAGTTAATGGGTTAAATGTATTTAATCCTAAAGATATTCAACTCAATCCCTTTATTCCTCCTGTTGTTTTGACCGATTTAAAAATATTAAATCAGTCTATCAAAAATACAAACCATCCTTCCTTAAAAAAAATAGCCTTCAATGAGCTTAGAACGATTACAATCGAAAAGCATGAAAATATGCTAACTTTTGAGTTTGCTGCACTCAATTTCACCGTTTCCGAAAATAATCAATATCAATTTAAACTAGAAGGATTTGACAAGAAATGGCATTATGTTAATCATCAAAGAACCGCCACTTATACCAACCTTGATGCAGGAACTTATACTTTTTCAGTAAGGGGTTCAAATAATGATGGTGTTTGGAACAAAACACCTTTGGAGGTCAAAGTCGTTGTTTTGCCGCCGTTTTGGGAAACTTGGTGGTTTAGGACTTTAATAATTAGTATAGTTGTCTTTTCGGGAATTTGGTACTCTCGACAGCGTATCAAAGATGCAGAACAACGAGCTGAAGAACTTGAAGTAGTAGTAGAAGAGCGCACGAAAGAGATCAAAAAGCAAAAACAACTAGTAGAGGAACGTTCTCAATATAAAGAACAATTCTTTTCTAAAGTAAGCCATGAACTAAGGACACCTCTGAACGGTATTATAGGATTAAGTTATTTGATGGAACGGACTAAATTGACTGGAATACAAAATCAATTCACTAATGTGATCAAAGATTCTGCTGAAAATTTATTAGTCATTATTAATGATTTATTAGATATATCAAAACTCAATGCTGGCAAAATCGAGATTGTTGCACGTCCTTTCGAGACAAGCCGCTTTTTCAATTCCTTGTATGAATTATTAAATACGAAAGCAGAACAAAAAAAGCTAGAGTTATCTTTTGTTTTGGATAAAGATCTTCCACCTTATTTGACGGGAGATAGCGTTCGGCTGTATCAAATTTTAATTAACTTATTAGGAAATGCATTAAAATTTACAGCAGAAGGCAATGTTTCTCTAATTGTTCAAGTGAGCGCATTACAGGAAAAATCAATAGAATTACAGTTTGAAATAGTTGACTCTGGAATTGGAATTCCTGCTGACAAAATTAATAGTATTTTTAATACCTATTCCCAAGTTATTGATGATACAGGTTATCATTATGAAGGATCTGGTCTGGGTTTAACTATTGTAAAAAATCTAATCGATTTACAAAATGGTACGATAAAAGTAGAAAGTCGCCCGAATGATGGAACAATGTTTACTGCCGTTTTACCATTTGTTATTCCAAGCGAAGAAGAGGTTAAGAATACCCTTCAAAATAAAGAGAAAGAAAAATTTTCTAGAAAATGGCTTGATAAAGAGATTTTGTTAATTGAAGATAATCAAGTGAATTTGCTTTATGCAAAAAACTTATTTATTCAATGGAATCTAAGTGTAACAATTGCTAAATCTGTTAGTCAAGCTATTCAATCATTAGCGATTGCCAAATATGACGTTATTATCTCTGATGTTAAATTGCCTGATGGTAATGGTATTGATTTAATTCGTAAACTCCAGAAAGATCATCGTCATGTCAATCGACATACGCCTGTGATTATACTTTCTGCAATTGCTTCTTTGAGTGGAGCAAAACCAGATGATATAACAGTTGAAGCTTATCTTTCTAAACCATTCAAACCAGCTCGCCTATCAGAAGAACTTAGCAAAATATTTGAAGAATCCATCGGTTTGCCAAGTTCGACAGGAGATCAAGATACCAAATTAGACAATGATAATTATCTAGGTCATTTATATCAGTTGATGAAAGGGAATACAAAACATGTGAAAACGATGGTTGAGATATTCCTAAAACAACTTCCTAAATCTATAACAGATTTAGATATCGCTATCATTAATGAAGATTGGGAAACCACGAACTATATTTCACATACCATAAAATCAACTATTCAAACTATCGGTTTGACTGATTTAGCAAATTTAGCTAGAGATATTGAAGCTGCTTCAGAAATAGAGCGCCCTAATTTGATTCATATTTTAAATTTATTTGAAGATTTTAAGCAAAAAGGCGCGAAGTGGGAAGAGAATGCTCAGTATATTGATCAAACAAATTTTCAGCGAGATAGTATGGGCATGAAACGCCCAGGTAATATGCAAG
>CAKZLL010000335.1 GCA_937125475.1 uncultured Saprospiraceae bacterium
AAGAAGGCGTTCAAGTCAAATATGCAATTCATCCTGTGGCTGGAAGAATGCCAGGACATATGAATGTTCTTTTGGCGGAAGCTGGCGTGGATTATGATAAATTATTAGATTTGGAACAAGCCAACACTGAATTTGGTTCTACGGATATTGTTTTGGTTATTGGTGCAAATGATGTGGTTAATCCTGCTGCATTAGATGATCCGAGTAGTCCAATTTATGGTATGCCGATTTTGGAAGTACAGCACGCTAAAACGGTGATTGTTTTCAAAAGAAGTATGAAACCTGGTTATTCTGGCATTCAGAATCAGTTATTTTTTGGTGCTAAAACCAAAATGTTATTTGGAGATGCAAAAGCTTCTTTAAATAAAATCAAAGACGAGCTAGGAAATGTTTAATAAAAAAGGGTTAACGGCATATTTAGCCGTTAACCCTTTTTTTACTTATTTTGTCTCGTCCTATTATCTTACAAACGGATCAGCAAAACGCTTATCTGTTAAATAACTTTGATCGGTTAAGGAAGTTAAGAAAGCAATTAAATCACTAATTTCTTGTTCTGAAAGCCCTAAACGAGCAGGATCTCCATCATTACCATTTCCAGGAACAAAAGGTCCGAAGAAACCACCGCCTTGTCTTAATCTCCAATCCAAATTTTCGTGAGGTTGGATATTTTTATTATAATGATTAACAACATCTCTTAGTGTTGCAAAACGTCCATCGTGCATATAAGGCGCAGTTAAAGCGATATTTCTTAATGAAGGAACTTTAAAAACACCATCAACATTATTAACTGATGTATTATTAATTTCGCCTAAACCTTTATCTTCATAGTTCATATCTAATCCAATATTAGCAAAGTCCTCGCCCCATGAACCTCTAAAATCACGACCTCCATGACAGCTAGCACACAACGCTTCTCCATTAAAAAGCTCCAAACCTCTTTGCTCTTGACTTGTCAATAAGTTCAAAGTTCCTGTTGCCATTGTTTGGTCATACCTAGAGTTTGCGCCAACCATTGAATGCAAAAACTGAGACATCGCATCAGCAATACGTTCTCTTGTAATCTCCTTAGATCCATAAGCTTTTTCAAACAAAGGTGTGTAATAACTTGAAGTCGCTAATTTAGTTTCCAATTCATCTAGACGTTCTAATCCCATTTCGATATGATCTCGAATCGGCATTAATACCATATCTTTTAGATCCGTTGAGCGCGAATCCCAGAAAAAAGTATTTTGATTAACTAAATTGACAATTGCAATCGAATTTCGGATTGTCGGCTGATTATTAAACCCAGGGCTTTTGACATTTGCATCACTAAAAGCAAGCGATTGATCATGACAAGATGCACAAGCCACTTTATTATTAACTGACAATTTTCTATCATAAAATAATACGCGCCCTAAAGTCGCGCCGTCATTAGTCACATAATCCAACTTCGGCGTATCAACTCTAAAATTATCCGCAACATTCAAAGCCTTATAATCATAAGTAGTGCTTGGCAATTGAAGTGCGTCTTCGCGATATGGTAAATCTGTTGTTTCACAAGACTCCAAAAACACGACTGCGAGTAACATAAAGGAAAACAGTAGTAGAATCGTTTTTTTCATGGTTCATTTTTTTGTACGAATTATGAATTAATTTTTTTGTGAATGGGATTAAAATTTATAGTTTAAATAAATACTTGTTGGCAAAATTGAATTAAAATGAAACTCCTGTGTGGTATTCAAAACATCATCGAAATCTGGGAAATTTTGAAATAAACGAGCAGAAGTATTTTCCTGTCCTACAAAATAAATTGCTCCTTCAGTAGAAAGGCTTAAATGCTCATTAATATAAAATTGTAAGCCGACCGCTGACCCTAATCCAAGCCCTAAAGAACGCTCATATTCACTTACTTTATCAAAACCAGAATCAATAATTGTCTTATCCATCCCTTGCAAAGCTATCAAATCCATGCCCACATAAGCCAACCAACGTTTCTTATCTCCTAAAGCCTTTCTCCATTCGTAACCTATTCTTAAATCAGTGCTATAATTAATATTGGTTTCAGAATCCGCAAATCCTTCTTCCCGACTGAACACTCTATCGAACGTCGCTCCTATTCCTAAACGGATGGCTTTATCGCCCGATATTAATTTATAAGAAAAAGTATAAGGTTGTGCTTCTCCTTGATTAACCACAATATTTTGAAGGAGCGCAGTACTTATACCAACTTCATGTTGAAGTGTTTTAAAACCTTCTTGTGCAAAAGCTGATTGAGCTAAGACAATACTAATAATAATATAAATAATTCTTTTCATGGTTATTTTTTATTCGTTACTAATAAAACAAAATGCCTATAACTCTATAGCTTGATAACAATATTGAAAGCCAATTGGATTCACAAATTGATAACCAAGGACGATTAAATTACCTTCATGAAAATTAATCTCTAAAGTAGTAAAACCAATTGAAAAGCTTCTTTCTAATTCTAAACTAGGAAATTTGAAAGTATAGACATTTTCATTAGAATAATCTAAAGCGTATAATTTCGTTCCATCATCCGAAAATGCAAACCCTCTATAAAAAGTCGCATCTGATGCCGATAAAACACCTAATAAATTAAGATCTTTATCATAAACTTTTCCAGTTCGATCCCCAACAAAATACGCTCCATCTTCAGAAACTGCAATATGATTAGTAGCAGCAGTAGAACTCACTGATTTAGATGTATAACTAGTTACATTACCAACATTATTCAATGTATATTTATGAATTGCAGCATTTTCTATTTCTATAAATTTATTTTCAGTATCAGAAATAGAAACAATTGTTCTATTTCTATAATACAATGCATCATTTCGAAATCCTACATTAGAGCTACTTCCATGCGTATAAATTAATGTCGCAGTATTCAGTTCACGAACACTCGCCATCATCAAACCATTATTATTCGCTGCCGTACTATATATTGTAGTAGCAGGCAAGGAGAACGTATGAACTTTATTAAAATTAATAGGGTCAAATTCATAAACTTTAAATGCCTGTTGATCCGAAACTAATAATTTATTTGATCCATTTACTTTAGATATATTCAATGAGTTTTCGCTACTCGCTGCTCCAGAAGTAAACGAAGCATGCCCACCTGTTTTATAATTAATTCGATGTATTTTATTACTAGATTGTGCGGTTAAGAACAAATGTCCTGATTCTTTATTAAATGCATAATCTTGTACTTGAAACCCTAAAGGTTCTACATTACTTCTCGTTCTCGCACTATTACCCACTAAAATTCGATCACCAATATCAACAAAGACTTTATAATATACGTAGTTTTGGCTCAAACCACCTCCATCTTCAAAAGTGTTTTCCTCGTAATCATTAATAGTAGCAATGATAGTCGCAGGTGAGATGATACTATCGAAACTATTTGGAATAATTTCATTAGAGCGAACAACAATGTAATTTTTAAATGTAGAAACATTAGCAACAGTCCAAGTTAATTGATTCAATCCTTGTGACTTCGTAATTGTTAATTCTATGTTAGATTGTTGATCAGTGTCATCTACTTCAATTCTTTCGCAAGCTGAAAAATAGAACACACTAAGCATAAATAGTAGTAGTAATTTTTTCATTTGATTTTTTTTGATAAAATATGACAAAAAAAAGGCTTTTGACATACAATATGTATAAAACGTTTATTTTCCTCGAATCGTCCCCTCTAATCCATTAATTATCAGCTTATTCGCAACCTAGATTACATAAATTTAATAAAAAAATCAATTTAAAAATAGTTGTTCGTAGATTAAAACATGGAAATAGTCCATGTAAAGCCTTCCTTAAATACCTTTTCTTTATATTTATAAAATACTCAGTAACATCAATTGTAGAGAAAAAATATGCTTTGTATCCTACAATTAATGTTTAATTTAAATCAACTATGAAATTACAAATTAACAATTTATCTAAAACGTATCCTAATGGCGTTCAAGCATTAAAAAATGTAACGCTCAATATTCCCAAAGGAATGTTTGGATTATTAGGGCCTAATGGTGCTGGAAAATCCACATTAATGCGAACTATTGCAACGCTTCAAGAACCAGATACTGGAAGCATTCAATTAGGCGACTTGAATGTATTAACACAAAAACATGAGGTCAGAAGAGTCTTAGGATATTTGCCTCAAGAATTTGGTGTTTATCCGAAAGTTTCTGCTGCTACCTTACTTGATCATTTAGCAGTATTAAAAGGTGTAACGAATAAAAAAGAACGAAAAGAGTTAGTAAATGCGTTGTTAGAAAGAACCAACCTTTGGAATGATCGCAAAAAAAATCTGGGCGGTTATTCTGGCGGAATGAAACAGCGTTTTGGTATTGCTCAAGCTTTAATTGCTAATCCTCAATTGATTATTGTTGATGAGCCAACAGCAGGTCTTGACCCAGCAGAGCGCAATCGTTTTCTTAACTTATTAAGTGAATTAGGCGAAAATACCGTTGTTATTTTATCGACTCACATCGTGGAAGATGTCAAAGAATTATGTACCAATATGGCGGTCATCAATAAAGGCGAGGTATTATTGACTGGTACACCATCGGATGCCCTAGCGGGTATTAAAGGTAAAATTTGGCGCAAAGCCATACAAAAAGGCGAAATCACAACTTACAAAACCAATTTCAATGTCATTTCGGAACGACGAAGCGCAGGAAAACCAATTATTCATGTGTTAAGTGAAAGCCAACCTGAAGGTTTTATTAGTGTAGAACCCGATTTGGAAGATGTTTATTTTTCTGAAATTTTTGGAAAAAAACAATTAACAATGACTTCGTAACTCATTGAAGAATAGATTCATTATCCAAACTTAATTAAATTAAGAGTATGTATTCAGGGTATAAATTGTTATTTTTATAGTTGAAAACAAAACCTATGATAAAAAAAAGGATTAAAACAACTTTGATTATCAAAGACCTATCTTTTTTATTTATCAAGGCATTCAACTCATAGACCTGTAATAGCCACATTTATTATGAAAAATTTATATTTTATTTTTCTCCTTAGCTGGACTAATTTCATATTCGCTCAGAATATTGGTGAAGATATTCTAATTAATAAAACCGTGACTGGCTACATTTTACTTGAAAATGGAGATACACTCAATGGAAAAATCAAAGTGTCTAATCGAGCCAAAAATCAAGTGCGTGTAAAATTTACGAATAGCGACGGAAAATCCACCACCTATAAGGCAAAGAAAAATAAATTGAAGGGCTATGGTTTTGAAACTAAACTCGGTCGAGATGCAACGAATACCAAATGGAGACATTTTAAATTAAGAAAGGTAGATCAACCGCCTATGATTTTTGCTTCTTCTACTGTTTTTATAGAAATAAAGGCAACAGGCGCATTGAATCTTTTCAATTTTTATGTAGAAACCAATACTCAAACCAATTCTCCTTACAAACATTATTATTTTATGGAAGGGCTAGGATTTTCTTTTCAGAAAATCAGTCGAGAGAATTTTGATAAAATAACGACTCAACTTGGCAAAAACTGTTCAAAGATTAGACGAACATCTGGACAATTGAGTTTTTATGATTTTGATCGAATTGTTACCTTCTATAATCAATGTCAGGAAGTATTGAGTATTAAAGAATAATTTAGGGCAATCTCTTTTTGAAATTCCCTAATTCATCTAAGGCACGATTTCTTTCGTTCCTTTTAATTCATCGTTATCCATGTGGGAAATATTCAAATTTGAAATAAAATATCGCTGGAAAAGACCAGCAACTTATATATACTTTGCAATTATGTTTTTGTTGCCGTTTTTGGCAACAACAACGGAATACGTAGGAATTGGCAGCGGTTCAGGGCAAGTTAAAGACAACTCTCCTATCGTTATTGCTACGATGTTATCCATTTTATCAGCTATTCCAGGACTATTCTTAGCATCTGGAATTATGGGTGTTGCTGTACTTCGAGATTTCGAACTCAAGACAGGTCCATTGTTTTTTACTACTCCGATCACCAAATTGCAATATCTAGGCGGTCGATTTTTAGGATCTTACCTTGTTGCAATTTTTGTATTTAGTGGCGCAGTTTTCGGCATGATGCTGGGGCATTTATCGCCTTGGGCGGATGCGGACAAACTCCTTCCACATAATGCTTGGTTTTATTGGCATCCCTTCCTTTTGTTTACACTGACGAATTTATTCATCATGTCTGGGCTATTTTTTATGGGTGGTACACTCAGCAAAAGGATTATTGTCGTTTTCACTCAAGGCGTTGGACTGCTCGTTCTTTATATGTTTTCGGTGCAAATAATAGGCGATTTAGAAAATCAATCGCTTGGCGCAATACTAGATCCTTTCGCTCTAAATACACGTGGTTTTACAACTCAATATTGGACAGTTGCTGAGAAAAACTCACAAGTTATTCCTTTGGCTGGCGAGTTCCTAATCAATAGATTACTATGGCTAGGCGTTGGTATTACAGCACTTGTGACCACTTACTTTCTATTTACTTTTTCAGCATCGAAGAAGAAAAGCAAGAAAAAGTCGAAAGCAACAGATGAAGCTCCTTTAACAATGAGTGCTTCTATTGCTTCTATTCCTGCTGTTACTCAAGCAGATGGTTTCAAGACACATTTCAAGCAAATGTTGGGCATGTCTGGTTTTTATTTTAAATGGATTGTCAAGCAAGTACCTTTCATTGCGATGGTTTTAGCTGGCATTGGTATCATGTTTTCGAATGCTCAATTTTGGGGCAAAGTTTATGATGTTTTCCGATTGCCAACGACTTATTCAATACTCGAATTGATCGGTACATTTAATTTGTTTTTCATCATTATTATCGTGAGTTATACAGGCGAATTGATTTGGAAAGAGCGAGATGTGAAAATGAATTTGATTTATGATGCGATGCCTTACCCCAATTTTGTGACGATTGCAGGCAAGTTTTTGTCCATGGTTTATGTCTTTATAGTTCTATTGACTTTATTGATGTTTTCGGGGATGATCATTCAATTATTTAGCGGTTATACCAACTTTGAAATTGGATTATATATTAGCCGTTTATTTTCAGAAACGCTGGCATTTTTGCTTTTATTTACGTTTTTGGGCTTTCTCATTCATACCTTAGTCAATCATAAATTTATTGGTCATGCAGTTTTTATTATGTTTTTCATTGCTACAGCAGTGTTAAGTGAAATGGGAATTGAGCATTCATTATTCCATTTTGCGGAATCTAATTTGGGTCAATATTCGGATATGAATGGCAATGGTCATTATGTTTCTCCGTTTTCATGGTTCAATTTATATTGGTTTGCTTTTGCAGCATTATTATTTGTCGTTGCATTATTATTTTCTATTCGAGGTGCAGAAACTGCCTTGAAAATGCGTTGGAGAATGAGTCGCTTGAGGCTCACTCGACCTGTTTTGATAGCGGCATTAATGGCGTTATTCGTTTTTGCAGGTTCTGGATGTTATATTTATTACAATACCAATGTAAAAAATGAATATCAGAATTCAAAAGCACGCGAAAAAGATCAAGCTGCTTATGAAAAAGCATTAAAACAATATCAAGACATTCCACAGCCGCGTATTACAGATGTGTTTGTTGAAGTAGATATTTACCCAGAAGATCGTGATTTTACTGCTAAGGGCTATTATTGGTTAAAAAATAAAACAAATACGAGTATTCCAGATGTTCATGTTCAACTTTATCCAGATAAGCAAATATCAAATACCATTAAATTTGCAGATGGCGCAGGTGTAAAAAAAGCCTTTGATGAGTTTGAATATGTGATTTATACACTAAAAAAACCGTTAGCACCAGGCGATTCTATAAAAATGCATTTCACGACAAGTTTCAAAACAAATGGCTTTGTAGAAGGCAATTCGAATACAGAGGTTTTACAGAATGGAACATTTTTTAATAATACTTATTTCCCTAGTTTTGGCTATGGCGATCAATTCGAATTAGGGGATGATGACGAACGTAAAAAACACGATTTGCCAGAAAAAGAGCGCATGAGAGAACGAGATGATCCTGTTGGTTTATCTCAACATTTAATTACAGATGATGCCGATCGCATTAATTTGGAAATTATCATCAGTACCTCTTCTGATCAAACCGCGATTGCACCAGGATATTTACAAAAAGAATGGGAAAAAGACGGTCGAAAATATTACCATTATAAAATGGATCAGCCAATTTTGGCGTTTTTCTCTATCGTTTCAGCTCGTTATGAAGTAATGCGTGATGAATGGATTTCGAGTGATAGCCAAAAGGTAAATTTAGAAATTTATTACCACAAAGGTCATGAATTGAATTTGGATCGTTTGATGAATGGCATGAAGAAGTCATTAGATTATTTTAGTGATAATTTCAGTCCGTATCAATACCGTCAGTTAAGAATTATGGAGTTTCCGCGCTATCGTTCTTTTGCTCAATCGTTCGCTAATACTGTTCCTTTCTCGGAAGAAATGGGCTTTATTTTGGACATTGGCGAAAATGATATTGACTTTCCATTTTATGTAACAGCTCACGAAGTTGGGCATCAATGGTGGGCGCATCAAGTGACGGAAGCAAGTGTGAAAGGAAATGCGATGCTTTCGGAAACAATGGCTCAATATTCCGCTTTGATGGTCATGAAAAATAACTATCCAGAAGCAATGATGCAAAAATTCTTGAAATTCGAAATGGATAGATATTTGCGTGGTCGAGCAACGGAACAAAAGAAAGAACAACCGTTAGAACTCGTTGAAAGCCAAGGATATATTCATTATCGAAAAGGAGCTGTTGTAATGTTTGCTTTGCAAGATTATATTGGCGAAGAGAAAGTAAATGAAGCGCTTCAAACCTGTATTAAAGACTGGGCTTATCGCGAAGATCAATATATTACTTCGGCTGATTTGTTGAAGTATTTTAGAGCCGTTACGCCAGATAGTTTGCAATATATCATTAAGGATATGTTTGAAACAATTACATTATATGAAAATCGAACGACTGCTGCAACTTATGAAAAAGTAGGCGATCAATATAAAGTAACAGTTGATGTTTCTGCGATCAAATATCGTGCGGATAGTTTAGGTACAGAAACCGAAATTCCGATTAATGATTGGATTGATGTCGGTGTGATTGGTAAGGATGAACAAGGAAAAGAGAAGGTACTTTCTTTGAAAAAATACAAGATTGATACTAAGGAAATGTCATTTGATATTATCGTGGATGAATTGCCAATCAAGGCTGGAATTGACCCGATTAATAAGCTAATTGACCGAAATCCAGAGGACAATCGAAAAAGTGTTACGCTGAAAGAAGGAAGTTAACTCTTCTAATTTTCGGTACTAAATTTAGAAAAGCCTAACCAAAAAATTGGTTAGGCTTTTTAATAAAAGGTTCATTGACAATTCTTGCTTTTGTTCTATTGCTCTAATACGCATTTCAATTAAAGATATTGCATATAAAATCTTTCTTTTGAATCTATACGTCACCCTCAATTCAAATGCGTATAACTTCTTGAAAAACAACAGAGCAAGCCACCGCTGGACTAAAAAAATATTCATTTTGGCAAAAATTGTCAATGAACCTAATAAAATGGCTAAATTACTTTATTCTTTGATGAGTTTAACTAATCCATAAATTCATATTAAGTATAGTAATGGATTAATAATAACGTAACTGAAAGTGTTAAGCTGATTAAATAATTACTTTTCATTTGTTAAGTTTTTTAATTAATTCGATAACCTATAAATTTTCTTTCCTTCTCGATTCTCTCTCCATCAATAATATCCACAAATGTTTTATAACCAATAGTAATTTTATTTGGATCATTTTCATCTAATTCTCCTCTGCCATGTGCAGATAAGCACTCATCAGTATATCCATTTGAATCAAAATAAAACTTGTCATACTCAACAAGTGGACGAGGATAATGACAAACATATTCCAACCCGTGACAAGTCGAAGGAATGCCCTTGATTACGCCTTTATAAATAGGCGGATTCACAAAAGGTAAGCAACGTTGAGCCTCACTAATGTTAGTTATCCTAATACTATCAATAATTTCTACTACAAATTCCTTATTTGGCTCATCTATATTATGTCCTTTATATCTCCCAAATATTTGAGAATCATAATAAGAGACAAATTCAAGTATTTTAGTAATTGAATCTCTAAAATAAGTCCGTTCGCAATTCTCATTCTCTATATATTTTTCCATATATAAAGTCACTGGAAACTGACGACCAAGCGCGTTTTCAAAAAATAAAGAAAAAGAACGTTCTGTAAATTCTCTAGGATCATTTCCAACTTTCCATCTAATGACTTCCGCAGTGGGATCTATCATACTAAATTTAATGCTGCCTCCCTCTATACATTTAGTACATTCCAAAAGAGAATCTGCTATAAAGCCTTGCATCTCCATTTTAAAGTCTAAAATTGGTCCGTCACAATCGTAGGTTTCTTTTTTACAAGAATTTAGTAAAATTAATCCTGCCCCTAAGAGCAAGACAATTGAATTGATTATAGATTTACTTTTCATTATCTAATTTATTTTGAAGGACTTGAATTTGTTGTGTCAACAAGTTAAGTTGTTCTTGTTGCTGTATGGTATAAAGTGTTAATTCTTCAATTTTTTTAAGTAGAGCTGCATCCATTCCTGCTACATCTATTCCTTTTTCATCTATTTCAGCAGCAGAAGGCACTTCTGGCAAATGGCTATTTTCATTAATAAAATCAGCTACATCAGATAATGGGCGCAAATCATAATCTTTTGCAAACACATAATCGGGTCAAGTATTACTCTTACTTACATTAACTTTCTCAGATTTAAGACCTCCTCCTACATATAATTTATAGGGCATACTTGCAACTTGATATTCATCTGTTATCTTGGCAATTTCAGTATCATTTAAACCAATTGTTACCTGTCCATGATGTCCTATCGTCATGCTTCCGCCAAAAGTTTGAAATCCTAAACCATAAAAACTTTGTAGTAAAATCGGATCACCATTAGTATTTGGATTAAGGGGTATAACGTTATTATCTCCTTTTGTTAATCCATACCAAGATGTTCCCCAAGGGCTAGTGTAAGCTTCATCATTCAACAAAAAGCCTTCATCCGAGCGCACAATGCCATTTTTGACATGAAGGCGAGAGGTTGGCGAAAGTGTTCCCACTCCAATATTACCCAAAGCATAAATATTGCCATTGGATTTAAAATAATTGGTAGAAATGAGTGTATTCGCAGTAAAAAGGTTGGCAGTTCCTGTATTTGCATTAATGCTTCCTGGAAAATCAACCGCATTTCCTGTCGCGGTCAATATGGTACTATTATTAGTTTGACCAAAAACACTAAATCCATAACTTAGTGTTAGTTGATTAGAATTCCCTGCTGTAAAATTCCAAAAACTAGAACTATTATACTGCCCCTTTTTTTCTAGTTTTAATAAGTTATTCGTCTCATTAACATTACTTTTAATAGTATAAATAGCTGCATTTCCAACAGGTCCAGGCCCAAGCGGTGGCGTTTGTCCCTTTAAAGAAATCGTCGAAATTAGACATAATCCGACCATGAAAAGCATGATTGTTGCTTTTTTCATCATTTTTACTTAATTTTAGATTTACGAAATTATTAAACTGATTGTAAATACTTTTCAAATTCTAATTGAAAATGTATTTGCAATCTTTTTTTGTTAATTTTTAATTAAAACAGTATTTCTTTCTAATTTCATCCTTATTCATATCATTTCTCTGCCTTTCTTCAAACTAACATCAAAAGTGATGAAAGTGATGAAAGTGATGAAAGTGATGAAAGTGATGAAAGTGATGAAAGTGATGAAAGTGATGAAAAGAATATTTTAAAATAGGCTTAAATAGGCAATAACAAACACTTATGTATTTTTTGTTTCATTTTCAAATGATTTTAATGGTTATATAAAAAATTAGTGCTTATTCAATTGATTTGCTGTTTCTCTGCTACAAGTATAAGATTCATCAATGTTAAATGCAAGGTTTTCTCATAATTAGATTAATTATTTTTGATTTATGCATCTAAATTCAAAAAGCCTAACCCAAAAATTGGTTAGGCTTTTTATTTCTTATCTCATTCTAAAATAAGAATACTCTATAAAATTTATTTAGTAAAAATTAAAACGAAATTTTTCCAAATTTATAACGTTTTCCGCGTTCGCCATAAATCATCATTTCATTTTTAGAAGTCTGACGACAAAGCCTTGGACGTGTTAAAACTCGCTCTGTTTTATTATTAAATAATTCCTTAATATCCACTTTTCCTTTCGTATCGACCGAAGCCAACATCACAGGCGAGCGATTAGAAATTCGTTCATTATAAATAAAATGTATTCTCCCTTTCACTATGGCATGAGAATAAGAAGAAAAACTCTTTGTGCTAGCTGCTTGATTTTTAGGAATAGAAGCCGCCCAAGCCGTTGTTGCATTTGGATTAATATTCACGACGATAATATCTTCATAATGATAAGTCGAAGTCGATTGTTCCGTTCGATTTACTCCTGTTCCTGTCGTATAAGAATGCGTAGAAACATAAAATTGTTCAGCAATAATCACTGCACCACCATCCGAACGCAAGATGATTTCATCCAAGTAATCTCGATATAATTCCTTCCCTTTTCTGGCTCTTCTTTTACTCGTTACTTGCATTAACAATTCTTTCGAAAATGGCTCAACTCCCTTACTAATAATTTCTCCATTTTTGGTATCAACTGTAATAAGAAAAGATCCTTTCATAGAATTTATTCTACGCTCAGAGTAAAAACCTGCACAAATTAATTGATCTTTATTATTAACCTTAAAGGTAATATCTGCAATAAATAATTCATCCAAAGTCAAATCAAACTCCTTCAGTTCTTCTCCATTATTTCGATAAGCTAAGATTTTATAAAAATAATTCACTCGACCGCCTTTTCGCGATCTACGACTTTTTTCATATACCTTTGCTAATATATAAGCATTACCTTTTTTATCAACTTCCACACGTTCTACATCAAACAATTCGTCTTTGTAAGGTGCTTTGACGCTTTTATTCCAAATTGTTTTAAAATTTTCATCAACTATCTGCAATTGAAAAGTAGCATTTCTCTTTTTCTGAAAAAGCCCAGTTTCCAAATAAGGACTATAATAAATAACCGCAGTTGAACTATCTGTAGAAGCTGCATATTCTAAATGACCGATAGAATTACGCCCATAAGTTGGTACTTGCGTTAATCGTTCGCGTTTTCCCAGTAGCTGACCGCTTTTTTTATTAACCTCTTGATAATATAAAACTTGCTTATTTTGTTTAGAATTATATTCAGTAAAATAAATAAATAGGCGATTATTAAAATGCCAGAAATTATCAATATAAATATTCCGTTTCGATAGCTCTTCCAGCTTAGTCGAATACTTTAAAATCATTGACTTACTATAATGCTCTACGACAGGAATCGAGTTTCCAACTAATCGACTACGCAATCTAAAAACATAAATTCCATTTTGATCCTCTCCCACTATGCGCTCAATTCTATTTCGAGTACTTTGCTCCAATCTTGGCCCCCAAGATACATCTTGCCCTATTATTGTCTGTGCCGTAATGACAAAGAGAAGGGTAAAAAGAAGTTGTTTTATCATAATTTTTATGGTTTTTGATGTTGAAAATAAAGTTTTAATAAATATATACTTATTTGATCATCAATACATATTTTAACATATAACGTAATTTTCCCCTTGATCGTTTATAAAGTTCGGGAAAAAATATCTATTCATTGAATAACAATACATTCATTACCATTCATTAGACCTAAGGTATTTTACGATAATGCCTACCTAATAACTAATAACAATATAATTTACAGGATTTTTGTTACCGAATCAAAAAAGGGATACACTCATTATGAGTATATCCCTTCTAAATATGTTGTTGTAAAAAATATATTTGCCTAGTAAAACTTAATTTCTTTTTTCAAATACATGAATGCTTCAACTAATTTTTTAGCATCTGCTTCTGAGCTTGCCTCAATATAGTGAATAATTCCTCCGCCCAAATTTTCTTCACAATGAAAACATTTCTTACCACTTGCACAAGCAAACTTAACCATGAATTGATTCAACTGCTTTTCATACTGAATTAAAGAAACATCATTCAAATTGAAATCATACACAACACTATTAGCAATATCATTTTTCTTTGTTGCTCCGTTCTCTTCCACTGTAATCTCAAGAGCTGTTGGAGCAGTTGCCAAAATACTATTAATTTCTTTAACTGCAGCTTGAATGCCGTCATACTGTGCAAAACTTATGTTTGCGAACCCTAAAACCAATGCAGTTATTAATAATATATTTTTCATGTCTGAGTGTGTTATTTCTTGTGTTTGTTTCTAAATTCTGGACAATTAAGAATAAACGAAAACCATACCAGTTTTTTTTAAAACATATTAAAATTAATAATAATAACATATTCCAATATATCTATAACTTATTAAAATATTGATAATGAGCTTTTTATATTAGCAAAAAAAAATCAAAAAAAAATCATTCTCTTTTTCTATTGCCTTTTACCCTTATAAAAAGAGGCGATTAAATTTGTTCCATGTATTGGATAATCCGAAAAAAGAGAAAAAAGCAGTCGAATCAAATACTTAATATTAATGATATTTTAAGAATAAAAAGCAGACACTAATTCTTTAGCATCTTTCTCCGAGTTAACCGCTATATAATGAATAACGCCTCCTCCTAACCTCTCCTCACAATAAAAACAGGCTTCTTCATTGGCACAAACAAACTTGACCATAAATTGAAAATCATCCCAATAAAAGACGATAATTCCTAAATAAAGACGATGTTAATTATTGAATCCACTACCAACAGCAAGTATTCTAAAAAAGCATACTCAAATAAAATACATTCTTATTTTTTTTAAACTTTTTAATGATAAATACTTATTTTTGATACCTATATATATAGGTATCAAAAATAAGTATTTATCCTACTCAACATTAAACTTTATAATCAATGCATAAAATATTCGGCATTAGACATCATGGGCCTGGTTCTGCCAAAAGCTTAATAAAAGCGTTAAATGCCTTTCAACCCGATATTGTGTTGATTGAAGGACCGCCTGATGCTGATAATATGATCAAATATGTCGCAAATCAAGGCTTAAAACCACCTGTTGCGCTATTGGTCTACAATCCCAAAAGCTTACAACAAGCTGCTTATTTTCCTTTTGCTGAGTTTTCTCCTGAGTGGCAAGCTATGAAATATGCTTTAAAAAAGGAGATTGATGTTCGCTTCATGGATTTGCCATATCATTTCAATTTTGTCCTTGATGCACAAGAAAATGAAACACCTCAACAGCAAGAACTTTTCATAGAAACACCTCAAACACCTACTCCTGAGGAAGCTGAACAGCTTTTGGCAGCGCGAGATCCGTTGGCTTATATTGCTCGAATAGCTGGATATGAAGATAGCGAACGCTGGTGGGAAGTGCATATGGAAAGCCAAGATAATCCAGAAGAAATTTTTGATGCGGTCACGGAAATGATGGGAGAAGTCCGCGCTCAATTAACTATTCCTGAGCGTAAACGCGAGAAAATGCGAGAGGCTTTTATGAGAAAATCTATCCGAAAAGCCATTAAGGATAAGTTTGAAAGAATTGCGATTGTCTGTGGTGCGTATCATTCTCCCGTGTTAGTAGATATTAAAAAAGAACATCCGCTCAAAGTAGATAACGCGATTTTAAAAGGATTAAAAAAGACAAAAACTTCCGCTACTTGGGTGCCGTGGACTTATGAACGACTTTCATCTTTGAGCGGTTATGGTGCTGGTGTGCTTTCTCCTGCGTGGTACAAATTATTGCATTCTAATAGAAAAGATGCGACTATTCGTTGGATGATCAAAGTTGCCAAACTGTTACGAACGGAGGATTTAGATGCTTCTTCGGCTCATGTTATTGAGGCGGTTCGCTTAGCAAATATGATCGCAACGCTCCGAAATTTACCGCTTCCAGGAATTGAAGAACTCAAAGAAGCAGCGATTACTATTTTTGGTGGAGGCAATGAAGCACCGATTGATTTGATCCAAAATAATATGGTAATTGGCAATCGAATGGGCAAAGTTCCAACCGAAATACCTTCTATTCCTTTACAACAGGATTTGATCAAAAAAGTCAAATCTATTCGCTTTAGCAAATTATATGAGTATAACGAAACGACGACAAAAGAGCTAGATATTAGAAAACCTACGCAATTGAAAGCAAGTTATTTATTGCATCAATTAAACTTATTAGGCATTGACTGGGGTAAAAAACAAACTATTCGTGGTAATAAATTAGGTCGTTTTCATGAACATTGGAAATTAAAATGGAAAGTGAATTTTGCATTAAAGATTATCGAAGCAGGGATGTGGGGCAACACTGTTGAAAATGCTTCGACCAATTTTGTAAAAACCAAAGCAAAAGAAGCTGAAAATTTATCTCAATTAACCGAATTAGTAGAAAATACTTTAAATGCTAATTTATCTAATGCTATTCCGTATTTAGTCAAGCGTTTGCAAGATGTTTCTGCTTTAACGAAAGATGTTTTTCATCTAATGGAAGCTTTGCCTCCTTTGGTAAATGTGTGGCGATATGGCAATACGCGAGGAACAGATATTGCAGCCATTGAGCAAGTTATTTATAATATAATTCCTAGAATTTTTATTGGTTTGCCGAGTTCTTGTATTAATATTAATGAAGATGTAGCGCGAGATTTATCCGATTTGATTATAAAAACTAACCGTTCTTTAAGCATTTTGAATGATGACAATTTTAATGCTAATTGGAATAAAACGCTGCTTCATATTGCCGAAATGCGACAAGTCAATGGCATTTTAGCAGGTAACTGCGCCCAAATTTTGTTTAATAAAGGCGTGATTGATACCGATAGAGCAGCAGAACAAATGAGTTTTTATCTATCCTTGGGCAATGATCCGACGAATGCAGCTAAATGGATTGAAGGATTTTTGAATGGAAGTGGTTTATTAATTATTCATAATCTGAAATTGTGGAATATTTTGGATGCTTGGGTCAATAATATTGATATGGATGTTTTAATGGAGATTTTGCCATTAATGCGCCGCACTTTTTCAGATTTTTCAGGATCAGAACGCCAAAAAATGTTAGACTTGGCAAAAAAAGGGCAGGTTCAAGAGCAACAAGAACAGCAAGATATAGATTATGATATAGAACGAGCCCAAGCTGTTGTTCCAATGTTACAATTATTATTAAATGAGTAATATTGAGAACGAAGTTGATAGAATTATTCAAATAAAAACAACTCAGCAAAATGATTTAAGATCCTGAATGTTAAAAATAATAGGCTCAAAAAGGCTTGATGGAATGTCAAAAAATAATGAAAAACATAGTAATTATGACAAGAAAATTAGTAATTTTTATTTTGATAATAACTACTATAAGTTGTGAACCAAATCAAAATGATATTGGTAATTATCAAGAAATTAATGAAATTTTTGATCGTACAGAAATTCAAGATTTAAGAGAAATAATTCAATTTTTTAATACCGCTATTTGTACATCAGAAAACCTCTCTAATGATGATGTTAATAAATGTTACAATCAATACTTAAAAAGATTGAATGAAAATTTGACCACAGAAGTAGGTTTAGAACTTCAAATTTCATTCGAAGACCAAAAGGCATTCTTAGAACAATTAAATCCTAATACTTTAAATCAAATTTGGAGTTACGAAAAAATTTGGAATAAAACTTCTGATACACTTGAAATAAGAGACTATAACTTAGGCAAATACATGGAATTTTTAAAAGAATTTGGAAAAGCAAATGATAAGGCAAATAAATATTATGAAAATTTAATGTCAATTGGAGTAATTTCTCCTTCTGCATTCGCAGATATGCTTATAAATTATAGAGAATATAATACAGAAGATGAAAGAATTAAATTATTAATTGCAATCCATTACTTGACAATAAATGAAGAAAACTATGTTCGTAAAAAGTTAAAATCTTTAGAAGAAGCAAATAAAAACTGATGAATAGACTTGTACGGCGGCTACTTATCCAAAATCTACAATTGAAAAACATCTTATTGAGAGTTGAAAATCGAGCTACCATATTAAACAAAAAAAATCAATGCAGAAGTCAATATTTGAGATTACTAAAATGGATTGTCCTTCAGAAGAAAATCTAATCAGAATGAAATTGGACGGAATTTCAAATATTGCAAATTTAGATTTTGATATTCCAAATCGAAAACTGACTATTTTTCACAAGGGAGGAATTGAGCAAATCAAAAAGTCGATTCTTGAATTGAATTTAGGTGGAAAGAAAATCTCTACCGAACAAACTGACCAAAATAATTTTGAAGAAAATACAAACCAAAGAAAATTGCTTTGGACTGTACTCGGAATAAATTTCGCCTTCTTCATTATCGAAATGACAATGGGATTAATTTCAAAATCAATGGGTTTGGTTGCAGATAGTTTGGACATGCTTGCTGATTCAGCTGTTTATGGAATTAGTCTTTTGGCAGTCGGTGGAACTTTGATAAGAAAAAAACGGATTGCTAAACTTGCTGGATATTTTCAAATTACACTTGCATTTATTGGATTTGTAGAAGTCCTAAGAAGGTTTTTTGGTGCAGAAAAATTACCTGATTTTTCAACAATGATAATCGTCTCAATTTTTGCGCTTATCGCAAATGGAATTTGCCTTTACATTTTACAAAAGTCAAAAAGTAAAGAAGAAGCACATATGAAAGCAAGTATGATTTTTACTTCAAATGACGTAATTATCAATTTAGGAGTAATAATCGCAGGAATTTTAGTGAATTGGTTAAGTTCAAATAAACCCGACTTGATTATAGGAACAATCGTTTTTGTTTTGGTAATTCAAGGAGCAATCAGAATTTTGAAACTTGGAAAATGAAAAACTCCCTTATACAATATTTCACAACATTGCTGAGAAGTCATTATATTTGAACACACAACAGCATGCAATAAAATTGCGCATTCTCATCATTATAGAAAACTAAAATAAATTAAAGTAAGGCAAATAGTCAATGTTGAATAGCAAAGTTGTCAAGTAAATGAATAATAGAATAAAATGAAAAAATCAACATCTACTTTTAAAATATTAAAATCAAGTTGGGGAATTTGGTTACAAATAACAGGAACTTCAATTCCAAATGATAATAAAGAACATCTCTTCAAGGTCAACTTGAATAAGTTAAATCTTTTTCCAGAAGAATTAGAATATATAAATAGTGGATTTGAATGGATTGCGCCAATAATAGAAAAGAAAACATTACTAAAAAGTACAATAGAAATAACCAAAATACAAATGATTTTAACCGATTATCAAAAAGAAGGATTGTTTTATGGAATAGTGTTTTGGTTATCAGAGCATTTTAATTTTGAAATGCCCAAGTTTGAATATGAATTTGATAGAAAAATGAATAAATATGTATTCCCCGAACTGAATGAAATAATGAAATAAAATTTTAACTTAAAGGAACACGCAAAAAATAGGTATCTAAAATATTGTAGCTATCCAACTTTAATTTACAAAATCAACTCTATTCATGTCGAAAAAAAAGCTTCTTATTTCTAATCATATCGAGCAAAAAGAATTACCAGAACAGATTCAACTACTCCAACAAGAGCTGGAAGAAATCCAAGACAAAACTCGAAATTTTGAGGCTTTGCTTCGCTCTCGTCTCAGTGATTTAATCGTGGAATCACAAGAATTATTTATTCTATACAAGCAAAACAAAAAGGCAAAAAAAGCAGCTCGATTAGAACAAAAAAAACGAGGTAAAAATTATAAAGAACCACAAGGATTACGACCTATTCCTAAGAAGAAGGAAAACATTATCCCTCTCGAAGAACAAAAGGAGAAAAAAAGATTATACCGAGAAGCGATATTACATGTTCATCCTGATAAATTCTTCAAGAATGAAAAACAAACCGATATTGCGACGGAACTTACGAGAAAACTCATTGAGATTTATAAAACAGGTAGCCTCGAAACACTACAAGCCTATCATGCTCATATTTTTAAAGGAAATACGCCTATCATTCTGAATGATACTGCTTTAAAGATAAAGATTTTTTCTAAAAATGATTATTGGCAACAAGAAAAGGAAAAGCTAAAAAAGGCCATTGATTTAGCTAGAAATAATCAGCTCTATAAAGTTATTACGGAATATGAAGAACCATTAGTTTTTGTAGATGAATTAAAAAGATATTATGAAGATCGGATTTTTAAATTGAAAAAAAGAACTCGAAAAGGGCTTTAAAATATCCCTATACGCATTTCTTTATTAAAGACCTTATTTTTTTGTAGGCATAAGTACCGTGTAACAAAAATAAATTAATGTTTTAGGTTCAGAGAACCGATACCGTTTGTAGCTATAAATAAATGTGTTTTTTAGGTGCAGCGCACCGACACCAAAATATAATACATTGTTAATCAAATGCTTGTGTTTTGTGTCGGTACGCTATACCTAAAATTTAACATCTTAATCATTTTTTACAAACGGTGGTGTTGCGCTGCAACTAAAACATCAAATAACTTTTGTTACAGTGCAGTAATTTTAAAAGATAATTTAGCTTTATGCAAAAAAATTAGAATAAAGTCTATTAAATTGAAATAAATAGAAAATGGAAAAACAGCATGTATTAATTATTTTAGCAGTATTTTTCTCCGCGTTTTTTTATGGGAAAATATATAATACGCTTAATGAATTAGAAAATAGCCTTTTTGAATTTCAAACGCCTGGTGAAATCCTTGTCTCTGTATCAAAAGGAACGTATAATCTTTATGAATTAATTCCCGAAAATTCAAATACTGGAAAGACAAAAAATTGGAGCTATCAAATAGAAAATAACGTCTTAACCGCTAAAGAAATAAAAATTAGTAAATCAGAAAAAACAACAATTATTCGCTCCATATTACAAATGACCTTAAACCACAAAGAATACATCAAAATCAGTCAGTTTGATGTAGTTGCTCAATCAGGACAAATAAAGATAAAATCAAATGTTGAAGATATTAGTATAAAAACACTCGCAGTTCAAAAAGATAATGGTTCTGCTTTTGAATTGACTTTTATGTATTATATAGGATTAATTGTAAGTTTAATAGCTTTGTTTTTAATGATTGTAGTTCTACTAGTCAAAAAAATAAGAAAAAAATAAAGCTTTAAATTAAAATAAGTACATTGTTTCAAAAGTTTATTTATATTTTAGATTTAAAGGATTGACTTTTGAATAGTGGTGATTTAATTTTTTTCT
>CAKZLL010000336.1 GCA_937125475.1 uncultured Saprospiraceae bacterium
CCTCTATTCCTGCAATAAATGTATTTTCAAGATTGATATATTTATAACCTAATAAATAAAGATTTTCTATCAATGTTGGAAGGTCAAAAACTTCATCCGAATGAAAATCTAAGGTAAGATAAATCATATCCCGATAGCGTGTTGCAAATGCAGCAACATCAAAATATCCTTTCCAATTATTTTTATCAATTCCTTTTTTATAGCCCAATTCTGTGCTCCAACCATATTCAGGGCGCAAATCTGGATTAGGCATAATTCCAAAGAAAAAATCAATTGTAGGTGGAACAACCACACGAGCCAGATCACGGTCTATAAATCGTTCGGCCAAACTAGGAATACGATACCCCTGCCCCAAAGAAAACCTTACAATATCTTTAGGCGTGATTTTGTACGTTGAGCTAAATCGGATAATAGGCGGTAAAATCGGATAATCTTCGACTTTTGCGTCTATAAATTCCCATCTAATGCCCAAAATAAAGTTTAGTTTTTTGTCTAAAAAACTAAAATCACCTTGTCCATAAATAGAGTTCAAACTTGCGGTTGTTGTCACAAATTCGTTTGTTGTCGTATCTATTCCAAAATTAGGGCTTTGCGCAAAATAATATTGATTGCTTATTCCGCCAGTAAAGAAAAGATTATTCTTATAAAAACCCTTTCGATATTGATATTCAGCAAACGACATATAAACAGGGATACGCTCGCCATTCAACCGCTCAAAAACTGTATTATAATATCGACCTCGGAGGATATGACGACCATCTTTTTTATCAAAATAAGTAATTGAAGGATCAATAGAAAGATTATAATATTGATCTGCCACTAATGAGTCAAGTGATCTTAAAACATTAGTATCTCCATCCTCCCAAGAGAGATAAGGCATTTGAAAATGGTTCATGACATTGCCACTCAATTGAAAAGTCAATCGTTCATTTGCTCGATAACGCAAGTTCAAATGACCTCGTTTTCGATCTTCATCATTGCCTTTAATATGACTAATATCTTGATGAATATTACCACCTAATACCACATCTAGCTTACCAAATTTTTGTCGATGTGATAAGAAAATCCCTCGATTATGAGGCGTTTCTTCCGTTTCATTCCACCATTGACGGTATTTTTCACGCGGACTATCCGATGCTCCGCCGTACAAGGTTAAATTTGTATAAGGTTTATCAGAAGGCCAAGCTGTTCTGACATTAATCACGCCATTCATTGCAGCAGAACCATACAAAACAGATGCTGCACCTTTGATTACTTCAATCTGATCTATATTTTCGATGGGCATGAAATTCCATTGAATACTATTATTCTCACCACCCAACATAGGCAAACCATTAATGATAATTCCTACTCGACTTCCTGCTCCTTGCGAAAATCCACTGCTTCGAATGCTCGCTTGACCATCCAGAACTTGAATTCCAGGAACGCGTTCTATCAATTTATCCAAAGAGGTAATATTATTATTTTGGATATAAAGCGGTTGAATGACCTCAATAGAAGTGGGTTCTTCGAGTATATTTTTCTCGTAATTGCTACCTGTAACCACAATTGTATTGAGAATAGAAGAGGATAACTGTAAATAAATAGACAGAGTAATTGTATCAGAATCAATCCAGTTAAGAGCGGTTTCATAATTATCATACCCTAGATAAAATACTTGAAAGCTAGTAATCGTATCTGCGGTGATAGAGAAAAATCCATCTTCATCAGCTACAATAACAATCGAATCATTATAAATGATATTTGCTAATGGAAGCGTCGTTTTAGTCGAAGCGTCTTGAACTTGACCAATAATAGTGTATTGAGCTGACAAGTACTGAACAGATCCTAGAAGAAAAAATAAGAATAAGTAAATATTTTTCATTAGAGGCAATGGTTTTGTTTTGCTTAAAAATTTTAGTTCTAGCCCCAAGTTTTATTAAAAATAAAAAAAAATGACCATGATAATTAAAAGGCCTAATTTTATATTTCAATTACTTAACATACTTCATTCATCGAATTTAATTAAAAAGAAAAAGAATATAATTTTTTTTAAAAAAAGTTATAAAGCCATTTAATAAATGACCTTTTCAGGCTACAATAGGCTATTTTTTAATTTCTTCAATACAAGTGACTTTTACTAACATTCCACTCATACAAACAGACATCATTTCCATTTCCTTTTCGTAGCTCAATCTAATCGCTTGACCTGCCTTAAATTTAAAACTCTTATCTACCATTGAAACAGGTTCTAACCTCTTTCCGTCTTCAAGGACTATAATCCATTTACAACCGTCTAAAGCACTTTGGTCAGTGACCTTCCCCAAAAATTCGCAAGTTGGTTGAGGCTCAATGACTTCTTCCACAGGATCTTCAATAACTGCTTCAACTGTTTTTGAAGGTGTGCAACTAAAAAAGGTAAGCGTAACTAATAAAAGAAAAGAAATTTTTATATAATTCATTTTTATGTGAAAATTTTGAAATAAAAAATAAGTGTATTTAATTTAATTTAAACAAATGTCTCATTTATAATGTAATAGGTACGATACTAATTTCAAGATAAATTTGTATTTTTGCATGAAATTTCAAGTAATATTAATAATTCTAACTTGTTTATTTTGAATAATCATAGAAATCCTAGTTAAATAGTTTTTCCTTTCAAAATAGAAGTATTCATTTTTTAGATGGAAAACAAGTGAATTAGTTACATTTTTTTAAATATAAATAAAAAATATATACAATGAGCGGATCTAGAATCACCCTTGATAATGGAAAATTAAACGTACCTAACAATCCGATTATTCCTTTTATAGAAGGAGATGGTATTGGTCCGGATATTTGGGCAGCAGCGCAACGTGTTTTGGATGCATCAGTAGAAAAAGCTTATAATGGCGAACGTAAGATTGAGTGGAAGGAAGTCCTTACAGGTCAAAAAGCATTCGATCAAGTAGGTGAATGGTTGCCTCAAGATACTTTGGATAGCATCGCAAAACATTTAGTTGCGATCAAAGGTCCTTTAACAACTCCAGTCGGTGGTGGTATTCGTTCATTGAATGTGGCTTTGCGCCAAAAATTAGATTTATATTCTTGTGTTCGTCCAGTTCGTTACTTCGAAGGTGTTCCTTCTCCAGTGAAGCGTCCTGACTTAGTAGATATGGTCATCTATCGCGAAAATACAGAAGATATTTACGCTGGTATTGAATATTTACACGGAACGCCAGAATTAGAGAAAGTTAAGAAATTCTTTATCGAAGAAATGGGTGTAACAGCTATCCGTTTCCCTGATACAGTTTCTTTAGGTATCAAACCAGTTTCAGTAGAAGGAACAGAGCGTTTAGTTCGTGCAGCTATTGAGTATGCAATTGATAATAATCGTAAGTCTGTTACTTTGGTACACAAAGGAAACATCATGAAGTTCACAGAAGGACAATTCAAAGCTTGGGGTTATGAATTAGCTGAACGTGAGTATGGTGATAAAGTATTTACTTGGTCAGAATATGACAGAATCGCAGCAGCTGACGGAAAAGCAGCAGCCAACAAAGCACAAGATGATGCTTTGGCAGCAGGTAGAATTTTGGTTAAAGATTCAATCGCTGATGCATTCTTACAGCAAATCGTTTTGCGTCCAGCAGAATATGATGTTATTGCAACATTAAACTTGAACGGAGATTATATTTCTGATGCTTTGGCAGCAAATGTTGGTGGTATTGGTATCGCTCCAGGTGCAAATATCAACTACGATACGGGTATCGCAGTATTTGAGGCGACTCACGGTACAGCTCCTAAGTATGCTGGACAGGATAAAGTAAATCCTAGTTCTGTTATTTTGTCTGGTGTAATGATGTTTGATTACATGGGTTGGAAGAAGGTAGGTATTTTGATTGAAAAAGGTATGAAAGCCGCTATCAAGAAGAAGACCGTTACTTATGATTTCGAAAGATTGATGAAAGGCGCTACTTTATTGAAGTGTTCTGAATTCGGTGATGCGATTATCGAAAATATGTAAAACGTAGCGTAGACATTCATGTCTACGGCCAAAAATATAAAGCCCATTTGGATTTATTTCCAGATGGGCTTTTTT
>CAKZLL010000337.1 GCA_937125475.1 uncultured Saprospiraceae bacterium
AATTTTATAAACCAATTGGTAGTTTTTTCATACTTAAATCCATTTGATACAAATATATAGCTTTTCTAAATATTTGTAAATGGATATCAATGAGAAGAGCTAATACTTAGAAAACAAAAGCGAATTAAAACACGATAAAACACTGATAATCAAACTTTTAATTTAAAATAATTTGTTTAATTATTTTAAACTTCAGCTATTTTCTGTTCAACTTTGTCTATAAACACCTTGGAAAGCAGCTTCATCCCAACTTTTTTCATTAGTAATTGCATAAACCGCCCGACCGTCATAATCTTCCCTCATATCATCTTCAAAATCAGCAAATAAACGATGTGCATCATTCGTATAAGTCACTTGCACAAAAGCTTTTCCTAATACCAAACCTATCTTGGCCCAATCACCATAAAAATATTCTTTTAATAATGGAATGAGTTTATTTTTAAAGACCAATTGTAGCGCTTTGATGGTTTTGATTGGTAAGAAATAAGCATGACCAATCAAATGATCTCGATCTAATAAAACCTCAATTCGTCGATTAATCGCCTCTAATAATTGGCTTAAATCAACTTGACCAACCGTTTTTAATAAATCTGCATTTGGAGGCTGTTCCACAAATGTAAAACGCCTACGCAAAGCATGATCTAACGCTTCCGCACTTCGATCAGCCGTATTCATCGTACCAATGAGGTACAAATTATTAGGAATATCAAAAGATTGCTTAGAATAAGGTAATTCGACCGTGAGGTGCTCTTTGGCAAATTTGCGTTTGTCTGGTTCGATTAGCGTAATTAATTCTCCAAAAATCGCGGAAACATTGCCGCGATTAATCTCATCTATGATCAAAACATGTCGATTATTTTCACTCGTTCCTGCTTTTCTTTTTTGAAAATAACTTAAATTTAGGTCTTGTTTATTTAATTTATAAATCGCCATTTGAGAAAAATTCCTCGGATAAAAATCACGGACAGGAATTGTCAAATCAGTTTGTAACCAGCGAACTTTTCTAAATTGAGAATAAGCGATAGGCGCATTTTTATCATAATAATAATCGCCAGTAATCACACCAATTGCACGCAACCCCAATGTTCCTTTTGGCACAAAAACAATATCTCCCTGCTCCATTCTTAGTTTCAAATACTTAATCGCAGTCACTCCAAAATCCACATTGGCATTAGCTAATAAAAACTGTTCTTTAATATCTCGTTCATTATTAGCTGTCGAAAAATCTATCTGATCGCCCCAGCCCAAAGCAATACAATTATTTTTGATACAATACTCAAAAACGCCATCATCTTCATTTTGAGTGGCATAATTTTGTAAAGAAACTTTATAAATATTGGCATTTTTAATTAGTGCATCACTCAATAATAAGTCTTTATGATAATGCAATTTTTGATTGGCTCGGCTGGCAATGGCTTTAAAAATACCGCTTCTTACTTCATAAATTACTTGATTTTCTGGCGTTGTTTCAGGTTTAATGCCTTCCACAAAATCCTCATAAGTAAACGATTGATGAAAAGTAACCATTTCAATCTGTCGCTTGTCTCGATACTCTCGAAAGCGTTGCAAAAGTTGTTCACGCGGTTCTTGCTCTAATGCCGAGAGCGGCTTATCTTCTATAATTGAAATCGCATAATTAACTGCATGATAGGTTTTTCCAGTTCCAGGAGGGCCAAAAAGGATTTGATTGAGAGAATGATTAGTTGCTGTTCGATATTTTTGATAATCGACGCGCGGTTCTTGCAGTTCATTTCTCATTTTAATGATCTCCAAAAGCGCTTGATATTGCGCAGCAGTTGCCCTAAAATTTGTACCAGGAATGTTTGTTTTCAGCGGCTCTCCTCCTACTGCATTGATTTCACTTTTAAAAATTGGATTATTCCAAAGGTTATATTCCACACTCAATTTGACTGCATCTCGCTTGATATTCAGTCCATTTAATTTTAAAATAAAAGGTAATTCTCGTCGATTAAACTCCAATCGCTCCACACCAGAAACTACCCGACAAAGTGCATAACATCCTGATTCACTTCCTGCCCACCATACAATTACTTTATCGCCAATCGCAATTGTTTTTTTATGAGAATTGACCGAAAAAGTAGTCAATGCATCGTTTTTAAGCGCATTTCGCAAATGAAAAACATCAGGCGAAGCTTGAAAAATCCAATAATTAGACATAGTTTTTTTTAATTGATAATGGAGAATTGAAAGTTGAGAATGCCTAGATTGGCGTGAAATAGTTTAATTAACTAATATTGTAAATTTAATAAAAAAACCATTAATTATCCACTCTATTCCATACTAACTCAGGCATTTTCAACTCTCAACTTTCAATTCTCAATTAATCTAACGGTATTGGAAGAGGCGATAAACTTCTCCTTTTTTAAATTCGTTTTGCTCGCTTGGCAATTCTAGTAATCCATCCGCATCCGATAAATTAATCAAATCACCAGAACCATTTCCAACAACAGGATGAGCATATAATTTAGCATCTGAACCAAACGCTAATTTGACTTGTAAAAAGTACTGTAAATCTTTTTTGAATGTAAAGTCAGCTGATAATTCTGCAAAGGGTAAATCAAAAGGTTCAAGCCCTAAACTCGCTCTCAGCCAAGGAATTAAATACCGATTGGTACACATAAATGATGAGACAGGATTTCCTGGCAAGGCAAAAACTGTTGTGCCAGCCGATGTTTTTCCAAACCAAAACGGCTTACCAGGGCGTTGTTTTACTTTATAAAATAGCTTCTCTACACCGATTGCTTCTAATGCATCTGGCACATAATCCAATTTGCCTTTCGACACACCACCACTTAAACAAATCACATCAAATCGAGTTGCCAAATCTGCAAGCGTATTCGTTACAATTTCTTTATCATCCACTAAATGAAATAATTCGGCTTTGATATTATAATCATTCAAAAGCGGTGCAAGTGTATAAACATTTGAGCGACGAATTTGATAAGGTAAGGGTGCTTCACTTACTTCAACCAATTCATCTCCAGTCGAAACAATCGCAATTGTAGGCGTTTTATAAACCTTCAATGTTAATCGACCGATAGAAGCCGCAACGCCCAATTCAGCAGGCGAAATGTGCTTGCCAGCCTTCACTACAATCGATCCTTGCTTACGATCTAAACCTTTATCATGGATATTTTGATGGAAATTGATCTTTTCCGTTTGCAGCGTTGCCATTCCATTTTCGATTGTTATTTCTTCATACATTAGAACTGTATCAACGCCTTTGCTCATCATTGCGCCAGTCATGATTTCAACACATTCGCCTGCATTTTCAACAACCAACGGCGGAGAGCCTGCCGCTTGCAAACCGACAATTTTAAACGTTCTCACACCTTTTTCAAAATCAGCATATCGAATCGCAATACCATCGCGCATCACCCGATCAAAAGGCGGAAAATCATTATCCGCGACCAAATCTTCTGCTAAAACCCTTCCTATCGTATCTTGAAAAGAAATTTCTTCTACTTCAAGTTCTTGTAAATGATTTAAAACTATCTCCGTTGCGGCTTGTGCTGTTATCATTCAAAAATATTTTCTTTTATCAAAAATGAAATATGTAGCTTTATCTTTCTATCAGGAGCGAGGTGTCAGGAGTGAGCCTTACCTAATAAAACTAAATTTGACTGAGCCTCGCACCTGACTCCTAAGAAATATAACATAAAGTCCTTATTTTTTATAAAAACCGACTAAAAATGTCAAATAAAACCGAATTCTTTTTGCCTTCTCCTAATCGGCTGCTCTCGCTCGACATTCTTCGGGGCTTGACGATTGCAGGTATGATTATCGTCAATGATCCAGGTTCTTGGTCAACCGTTTATCCGATGTTGCGTCATGCAGATTGGCACGGCATTACACCTACCGATCTAGTTTTTCCTTTTTTCTTATTCATTGTAGGCGTTTCAATTACCTTATCTTATACCAAACAATTGAAAATAAATGCGCCAAAAGGAAAAATGATTGGCAAGATTTTCAAGCGAACGGCTATCATTTTTACTTTAGGCGTTTTCTTGTGGCTATTTCCAAAATTCGACTTTGCAGGCGTTCGCATTCCTGGTGTTTTGCAACGAATTGCCTTAGTTTTTGGCGCAACTTCTATTCTATTTATTTATCAAAATCATTGGAAACGGCAAGTAATTATTACCATTGCTTTACTGATTGGTTATTGGATTTTAATGACGCTTATCCCTGTTCCGATTGATGAAACCATTCTTGGTGTTTTGGAAACTGGGCAAGCCAAAGCAAGTTCAGGTATGATAGATGTCTTAACATCAACCAAAATTAGTGATAATTTAATTGCGGCTAACCTTGAACCTGCGACAAACCTCGAAGCATGGATCGACCGTCAGGTCATTCCTTTTCGTTTATATCAATATACTTGGGATCCTGAAGGTTTGTTAAGTACTTTGCCTTCCATCGCTTCTGCAACGACAGGAATTTTGATAGGTCAGCTTTGGTTAAGCAAAAATAAACCTGAGAAAAAAGTAATCTGGATGTTTGTCATTGGTTTTGCATGGTTGGTTATTGGCGCGATTTGGCATTATGCTTTTCCAATTAATAAAAATCTTTGGACGAGTTCTTACGTCTTATTTACCTCTGGGCTTTGTACTTTGCTTTTCGCAAGTTGTATTTGGTTAGTAGATTTACAAGGTTATCAGAAAGGGATTTTCCCTTTTGTGGTTTTTGGTACAAATGCAATCACTGCTTATGTTTTACATGGCATTTTGAATACGCCAGTAGAAGCAAAAGTATTTAATGGCAGAGAAAGTTCTTTGAAAAGTATGATTTATGATGGTTTGCAAAATATTGGACTTTCGGCTAATTTATCTTCTTTTCTTTGGGCATTATTTTATACTTGGATCGTTTATGTAATTGTTTGGACAATGTATAAACGTAAAATATTTCTGAAAGTATAATTTGATTATAAATAAAAAACGCTGAAAGAATTTCATATAGAATCCTTTCAGCGTTTTTTCATGTTCATTATAAATAAAATAATTATTACATCGCGCCTTCAAATTGCTTTAAAAATCGAACATCATTTTCAAACAAATAGCGAATATCACTAATTCTATATTTCAACATTGCTTGACGCTCAATTCCCATTCCAAAAGCAAAACCAGAATAACGCTCTGGATCAATACCACAGTTTTTCAAAACATTAGGATCAACCATGCCACAACCCAAAATTTCTAACCAGCCTGTACCTTTAGTAATTCTATAATCGGTTTCGTCTTTCAAACCCCAGTAAATATCCATTTCTGCGCTTGGCTCAGTAAATGGGAAATAAGAAGGACGTAATCTAATTTTTGATGCACCATACATCTCTTTTGCAAAATACAACAACGTTTGTTTCAAATCTGCAAAAGAAACATTTTCCGCAATATACAAGCCTTCTACTTGATGAAATTGACAATGAGAACGTGCTGAAATCGTTTCATTTCGATACACTCGCCCTGGCGCAATGATACGAATAGGCGGTTCACCTGCCGTCATCATACGTGCTTGAACAGACGAAGTATGCGTTCTCAATAGCATTTTAGTGCTATCTTTCAGATAAAAAGTATCTTGCATATCTCGTGCAGGGTGATCCTCTGGCGTGTTCATTGCTGAGAAATTGTGCCAATCATCTTCGATTTCGCGCTCTTCCGCAACCGTAAAACCAATTCTATTAAAAACTTCAATAATTTCATTGGTTAATAAACTAATCGGATGTCTAGCTCCTAAACCAAAATACTCTCCAGGAGCAGTCAAGTCTGGCACTTCAACGTCTTGATCCGCAGCGGCTTCCAATTCCGCTTTTAGTTCATTGAATTTTGCTTCTGCCGCTTTTTTCACGCTGTTGGCTAATTGTCCAAATTCACGTTTTTTATCCTTATCTACATGGCGGATTTCTCCAAAAAGCTTTTTAATCAAGCCTTTTGAACCAATATATTTAATTCGATATTCCTCTAGTTCGTCCTTTGTCTGAGGCGTTGCTTCTTGAATTTCGCTCAAAAGCGCATTCGCCTTATTGAAGATTTCTGCTGACATTTTAGTTATTTTTCAATGAATGCCCAAAGGTAAATGAAAATTACCTTTAATTGGAAAGGTTTTTACAATTTTGATAAAAACCCTTTATTTTTCTATATCCTAAATGATAAAACTAATTAGTTCGTTCCAACTTTAATCTATTTTAATCCTCCTTACCTTTATTATTATAATAATTTCAATTAAATTAATTATTTATTAATCATTAAAATTCATCAATTGCTAAATCACATGATTAAGTAAAAAGCACCTCTTTTTTCTCGTTTATTACATTTTTAAAATTAAAAACGAAATCTTTGCCCTAATAAAAGGAAAGCTATGTTTTTTTTATTAAAATAAGCTATTCCCTAGTAAAAATACGCCATTAAAACAAAACTAAGCACTTACATATAGAAATATTGACTAAATGAATAGAAGAAAATTTTATAAAAACGCACTAGGCGCATTAGCCGCAACGACCTTGACAGCTTCGCCGCTATCTGCTAAAAATGAAGCCCATCGACTAAAAAATTTTCCTAGAAGAATTATTAAACCGCCTCGTTTAAAAATTGGTGCAAATATTGGACTGATTGCACCATCAAGTCCTATTCCGCTCAATCGCTGGCAACAAACGATTAAGAATTTAGAAGGAATGGGCTTTAATTTATTCTATGATGAAAAAGCCGTTTTGTCTAAATATGGTTATTTAGCAGGCAGTGACGAATTGCGAGCGGAAGAGGTCAATAGAATGTTTGCGGATAAAAATATAGATGGAATTTGGTGTGTTAGAGGCGGTTATGGTTCTGCTCGAATTTTAGATCAATTGGATTATAAAATGATCAAAAGAAATCCTAAAGTATTGATTGGTTATAGTGATATAACTGCTTTATTGCATGGAATTTTTAGAAAAACGGGTTTGGTTTGTTTTCATGGTCCAGTAGGAACTTCAACTTATTCAAAATATACAATCAAAAATGTAACGAATGTTTTAATGAGCTCTAAGGATAGCTATAAAATTGAATTACCTCCCGAAAACTTAACCGAATTAGACTCTGCTTATGCGCCTTTAGTGATTAATAATGGCATAGCAACAGGGCGGTTAATCGGTGGTAATTTAACTTTAGTTTCTTCTCTAATGGGAACGCCTTATCAGTTAAATATGAAAGGCAAGCTGATCTTTTTGGAAGACATTGGCGAGAAACCTTACCGCTTAGATCGAATGCTTACTCAATTATTAATTTCGGGCGAATTACAAAAAGCCGCAGGAATTATCTTGGGAGTGTTCATTGATTGTGAAGCAGGAAAAAATGATAATTCCTTATCTCTCCGAGAAATGTTTAAGGATAGATTAGGTCATTTAGACATTCCTGTTATATATGGCTTGTCTTTTGGACATATTAGTAATAATTTTACGATCCCAATGGGCATTAATGCTCGTTTAAATACTAATGATAAATCATTGACCCTACTAGAAAACGCGGTAAAAACTTAATAGACTTCTACGGCGGCTAGTGATTTAGTGAAACGGCAGGAAATTTTGTTTTGTTCGAGGCGAAATTTGCCCGTTGTAGCAAATTAAGTAGCCGCCATACAAGTCTAATAATGAAAACAATCGAATGATGAAAAAATACTTATTAATTGCGCTTTTCGGTTTATTTAGTTTTGGGCTTTCTGCTCAGATACTTTCCAACAAAGCCGAAATCAGTTTGTGGACCTATGAACCAATCGCGGATATGTATGGTGCTTATGGTCATAATGCGGTACGGGTTTTTGATCCTGTTCGCAATATTAATTATATTTATAATTATGGAACATTCGATTTCGACGAGCCTTATTTCTTGGCAAAATTCGTTCGAGGTCGATTGAATTATAAATTGAGTGTAGTTCGACCAACGAATAATAAAGCCTATAATTATTTTTTAAATTATCTAAAAAATAGCAATAGAACTATTCTAGAAACGCCTCTTTTACTCGATTCAACCGCGCGTCAGAAGTATTTTGACTTACTCGAAACCAACTCCAAACCAGAAAATGCCTTTTATTTATATGATTTTTTCTTTGATAATTGTGCGACTCGTATTCGCGACATCCTCGTAATTGCGGCTGGAGACCAAATAGATTTTGATGCTAATTACATTGAAAAACCATTGTCTTTCAGGGACTTACACAAACAATACATGGGAGGTAGAGATTGGACGAACTTTGGTATTGATATTATTTTTGGTATAAAATCGGATCAAATAGCCACACCAGAAGAACGCGTTTATCTTCCTAGAGAACTCAAACTAGCTTTTGAAAATGCTTCGATTACTACAAATGGGAAAAAACAGCCTTTAACTGGCGAAGATAGAATAATTGTAAAATCACCTCCAGTAGAATTGAAAAGTAATTTCTGGTTAAGTCCTTTGTTTTTGATTTGGCTGTTCTTTGGCGGTGTTTTGATTTATACAATTCTAACTTATCAAAAAACACCTCGTTTTTGGTTTGATAAATTTTGGTTTTTATTGACGGGTATTGCGGGTTTAATTGTGTTTTTTATGTGGTTTGGGACAGATCATAAAGTCACGGTTGACAATTTGAATTTGCTTTGGTTACATCCGTTTCATTTAGTTGCTGGTATTGCCTTATATTCGGCAAAAGCTAGAGCAGGATGGCTCAAAAAGTACTTTAAAATCATCTTTATTCTAACAGCATTAACTTTGGCAAGCATTCCCATTTTGCCGCAATATTTTAATCCTGCATTTATTCCGATGATGCTGATTTTCATGCTACGAAGTTATCAATTATTTCGTTGATAATCAGCAGATTAAAGATCAACAAAAATTATTTAGAAAAAACCCTTAATGTATTCGTATCAATTTCTTCAACATTATAGGTAGTTAAGCCATTTTTACCCAAATCATTCAAGCCATCACCCGACAAATCAAAACGGGCATCGTGTGCTGTACAAAACCATTCATCATTTTTAAGCGTGACTTCTTTTCTTTGGTCATGACTGCAAGTACGTGTTGCAGACACATAATTTCCTGTCATTGTTTTTGCCACAACAATCTGATTTTGAACGATATAACCTCCGTTTGTCAATAAGGCACTATTTGCCGCATCTTGCAAGTCAACTTCAAAATCAACTTCAAGTGCAGTGCTACTATCACAACTATTCAAACAAGAAGCAGTCAAAACAAATGCCGCGCCTAATCCTAATGTAGAGAGAAAGTCTTTTCTTGTCATAATTGTTTTAATTTCAGATTTTTAAAATTGATTTACTACACTGTAACAAAAGTTATTTAATATTTTAGTTGCAGCGCAACGACACCGTTTGTAGTAAAATATTAATTGTCGTTTTAAGGTGCATCGCACCGA
>CAKZLL010000338.1 GCA_937125475.1 uncultured Saprospiraceae bacterium
GGATAGGCTTCAACTACATAGGGAACACGTAAACCAAGTAATCGCTCTTTTGAAAATTCGATTAGTTTTTCCATAGAAGCCTCCGTCGCACCAGCAATCAAAGTGCCTCGCAGCGCATAAAGTGTACCTCTGTCCCAAAAGATATTAGAAGTTGCAGGATTATTTCGCTCCACATAAACACCATGTTTGCCCCATAATCTGTTTAATAGGCCCTCTATTGTTGCTTCTTTTCTATCATGAAGACCTACAACTAACGGCAAACAAATCCAATGTCTTAGGTTTTGATGCCCTTTATAATATTTATAAGTATTTAGTCCTTCGACATTTGCACCAAAATACTTTTCGATACTTTTCGCTAATTCTTTCGATCTAATTTCATATTTATTGACCAAACCAAGCGGCATATTCAATTCATTACACAAACGAATTGCTAATCTTAAACCACCATAATAAAGAGCAGAAGTAGACAAATTGGCTTTTCCTGTTTCTATTCGCCCTTCCATTTCATCGGTCTCAGATAATACAACACCTTCTCTGTTCAAGTTTTTATGGCAATATTCTAATGCCCATTTGATCATTGGAAAATATTCTTGTGCAATTTTTTGATCGCCCAAAGCCAAAAGATAATGCGCTCCACCATAAGCAATCATAGCAGCATCACCGCGATCTGTACCACAACAAGGTTCTGTTCCTCCCATTTCAAAAGATGCCCAAACATTTTTATCATGGTTTGGAATGGTTTTCATGTGATTGAAAAACTGTTTATAGGCATTTAACGCCGCTATATTTCCTGTTTTATAACCTAAATAAGGAAATAATGGTCCAGAATATTCTGCTTGATCGTTTGCCCAAACACCGCCATAATATCGTCCTCCTCCAGGAGAATGTACTAAGCCCATGTCTGTTTTAAAAATACTTTCAGCAGCTCTTATTTTTGAAAACTTAAATAATGTATTCAAAACAGGTTGAGGCGTAATAAGAACTAATTGTTTAGAAATGGTATCCAAAAAATCTTTTCGAGACTGAAAAACATCTTGATCATTAAACGGAATACTACTTAAAGACGGAGCAATAGGTTGACCTGGTTTTTCTTTTTTATCACCAATAATATCAACTGTTTTTGTCTCTTTAACGTGAGCAGACATCATAATTGAGAAGCTGTAACTTTCATTTGATGCTAGTTTAATATCCATTTTCCCGTTATTGGTAACTGAAATAGTAAAAACATCAGTTTGTCCATTGACGACTTTTTGAATAGTCGGATTTGTCATTCTTAGAGAAATTGAATTATTCGATGTGTTTTTAATCGTCCAATTTTCTATCAAAAGAGGATCATCCATAGATGGCAAAAATGTTCTAGTCAGTTTTAGTCCTCGTCTATTAACACCTTGCTCAATGGTCAATTTTCCATCAATTGTGATTTGCTCTGCTTTGCCCCATTTTACGATTCTTCCCTTCATTTTTATGATAGGCAAAACCTGTGCGTCAGTCAAATTATCTTTCAGATAAGCCCTATATTTTGCGGAAGCTGGTTGAGCTGGTGGAATGACACGCATTTGAGGAAAAATAACATCACGTTCTATTTTGACATCTTTTTCTTTAGTGATGGTATAATGAATAATACCTGAAACCTTTTTCCCAGACATTTCGATATTATCACTATAAGGAAGATTCTGATCTTTTTGTAAGTTCCATTTTATCGTGTTGCTGTTTGTAATATTCCAATGTGGATTATATTTTAAATCCGCTTTGGCGGCTTGTAAAGAGGATTTTACGACAATTTCCGTTCTAGGTTTAACATTTAATATCACATAACTACTTTTGGCAATTACATCATATTCCGCTTTTTTTAATTCACCATTTACAAATAATTGTGGGAAATTACCTTTAAATTCAGCTCGCCATTTAATGAAATTATTGGACTGGTTTTTAAATGTTGTTCCATGATTGCCTTCGTGTTTAACGCTGACTTGATTAGAAAAAACAGGAATATTAGACATTTCAGCCCAGTTCATTGTTCCATCCAAATTAGAACGAGTTGTCACTAATTTTTGAGGCGAATTTACTTCAATACCCATTAAACCCATTGTGATATGTTCAATGATAGAAAAAGCGACTTCTGGATGTTTTTTTCTAGTATTTTGTTTGCTGGTCAAGTAAGTAACAATCTGATTAGCTGTTTCCGAAAACCCGTTTTTATACATCAAAACAGGCAAGTAAGATTGATGTTCTACCTTGAGTAGTTTATAGTTTTTCTTGTATTTATTTAATATATCTTTAATCTTATTGTTATCTTTTAATACATCAAAATAGAGTAAATAATGTAAATAAGCTTCATCATTTCCAACCATAAAATAGTCAAAATTACTCTTGTCGTAATAGATAGATTTAAATGCTCGGGCATTTTTATTCCACCAAAACTCATTAAGAAACTGCCGTTCTCTCTCAACTTCATTTTCATATTTAAAAGAAGCACTCGCATTTTGCTTAATAGCATTAATATTCGCATAAGCTTCATAAGCTGCAATCAAAGAAGCAGTCATGTCAATCCCCATTAATGGTTCTCGACTCATTCCTTCATAATAAGTTGGCATGCCTCTTTTGGTAAAAAACATGCTATTTGAAGGTACTCTTGGCTTAGATAAATTGATTAATCTGTCACGAGTAGATATTTTATTGTGGCTTAGTTGCCAACGATCTACATATTGATTAAGGGATGTGGTGTAGAAGTTTAAGAAAGTTGAATTAGACAAATAACTATTATCACCTGTCCAAAGGTATTGTCGATAGCAATTGTAAACTAAATCAAAATTGGAAGGCAAATGATATTTAAAATCCTTATCATTTCGATAGTCAAGCGGTACAGGTTTATTAAAGCGATTGATCCTCGAATAGGTGCAAAAATCCTTAGTGATAGTCATGTTCCGTGCTAATTTCAGGAACATATTTTTTGTAAAATCATCTAGCCCTAATATTGCCGCCCCCATGCTTTGATGCGCAGTCTCTCGAATGCTAAATGCCTCACTATTTACTTCGGAAGCATTGTACCACAATCCAACAGGATCAGTTCGATGAATAGAAAACAGTGCCTGATTTTTTGCCCATTTAAAAGACTCATTAATTGATTTATTGCTAGAAGTAAATTGGACGGCGCCAGCAGTGTGAGCGGTGAGTAGGGAAGAATGAAATAAGAATAAAACTAAATAAAGCGTGTGTGAGTGCTTTAGAGAGATTTTCACATTTTTACCTTATCTTTTTTAGTAAAGATATAAAATTCGAGTGCTTCTCGTAGTGATTTTATTGAAAGTTTCATTGAATCCTTTGCAGTATTAGGTGATTTTTATTTTATTTTTTAACATACTGTAAGCGGAAAAAATAGGCAGTGTATTTATTATATATTTACTGCAAACATATAAATAAATATTAATATATTTAAAAGAAATCTAATATTTATTTTCTTATAGCGTAGACTAGCTCGTCGTAATATATTCCATCCTTAAAAAGAGTTTGCTCAAATCGAGCTTCTAATGTAAAGCCCGCTTTTTCTAAGGCGCGTTGAGATCCGATATTTGTACCGAAAGGTCGGGCATAGATTCGATTAATATCCCAATTTTGAAAGCCATATTCGACGATTTTAACAATGGCTTTTGTCATAATACCTTTTCCCCAAAATGGTTCTGCAAGCCAATAGCCAATCTCCGCATTTTTGCAAGAAATGTCATCCTGTAAGTGTAAACCAATACCGCCAATTGCTTCATTATCAACAGTAATCGCTAGGATGTTTTTAGGTGTTCCTTTCATTGCCATTTTAATGAAACCGCGCCCGACTTCCTCTGTGTAAGGATGAGGAAATCCATTAGTTAGGTTTACTGCAATGTTTGGATTATTAGCATATTTTACGAGGCTTTCTAAATCTTCTAATGACCAATTTCTTAATTTCATATTAATATTTTTTGTTATAAACGGAAATAGGCTAGATTTATTATTTAGCCTATAATAGATTGAAGGATCTGATCTCTTGAAGAAATCAGATCCTTGACTTGCTATATTCTGTAATGAAATTAGTATTATTTCTTCAATGTTTGTTTCAATTCATTGAGTTTCATCATACATTCGATAGGTGTCATGCCATTGATATCCAAATCCAGAATAGTGGTTTTCATTTCAGTTAATGCTGGATCTGCTTCTTCTCCAAAAATATTCAATTGATAGGCTTGCGAAGGTAGTGTTTTGAGTTGTTTGTCGATTTCATTGCCATCAATAGATTTTTGTTCTAATTGTGCTAAAATCGCGGTTGCTCGTTCGACAATTGAGCGCGGCATTCCAGCCATTTTAGCAACATGAATACCAAAACTGTGATGACTTCCGCCTTCAATAAGCTTTCGCAAAAATAGGACTTTTTGACCAATCTCCTTTGTCGCGACACTAAAGTTTTTAATTCTTGAGAATTTATTCGCTAATTCATTTAACTCGTGATAATGCGTCGCAAAGAGCGTTTTAGGGGCTGTTTGACCATTATCATGCAAGTATTCAGCAATTGACCATGCAATCGAAATTCCATCGTAAGTACTTGTTCCACGACCAATTTCATCCAACAAAATCAAACTCCGTGCGCTAATATTATTCATAATACTTGCGGTCTCATTCATTTCGACCATAAAAGTACTTTCGCCAGAAGAAATATTGTCAGAAGCTCCGACTCGAGTAAATACTTTGTCGATTAAGCCCAGTTTTGCAGATTTAGCAGGAACGAAACTACCCATTTGAGCCATTAAAGTGATCAAAGCCGTTTGGCGCAAAATAGCTGATTTACCCGACATATTTGGACCTGTGATAATCATGACTTGTTGATTATCATTGTCTAAATAAACATCATTTGGAATATATTCTTCATCAATATTTAGTTGCTGTTCAATCACAGGATGCCTCCCATCTTTAATATCAATAATCAGACTATTGTTAATTTCTGGACGGCAATAATTATTATGTATCGCTATTTTTTTAAATGATAATAAACAATCTACTTGCGCAATCAAAACACCATTTAATTGTACTGGTCGGATATATTCATTCAGCGTTTTTACTAAATGTTTGAAAATTTCATCTTCTAATTTTAAGGCTTTTTCTTCTGCGCCTAATATTTTTGCTTCTAATACTTTAAGTTCTTCAGAGATGTATCGCTCGGCATTAGTTAGCGTTTGTTTCCTAATCCAATTATCAGGAATAAGATTGAGGTTTTTATATTTATTGGTCACCTCCAAATAATAGCCGAACACATTATTAAAACCAATCTTTAAACTAGTAATTCCAGTAGCTTTGGCTTCGCGTTGCTGAATTTGAACTAAAATATCTTGGCTATTTCTAATGATATGACGCAATTCATCTAATTCATCGGATACGCCATCCGCTATGACTTTGCCTTTGTGTAAATTAACTGGAGGTTCTTCAACAATGGTTTTTTCAATCTCATCTCGAATAGTACGACAAGGATCAATGCCTTCACCTAGTTTTTTTAGGTTAGGATTATCTGTTGCAAGCAATAATTCTTTCAATGGAGCAATGACAGACAATGCTCGTTTTAGTTGCACAACTTCTCGTGGATTAATTTTGCCCAAAGGTACTTTTGAAATCAATCGCTCAATATCACCAACTTGTCGAATATACTGCTCAACCTCCTTGCTCCATTCATCATTATGAATAAAATAATCAACCATATTCAACCGATTTTCAATCGGATCTCTATGTTTTAATGGCAAAACAACCCATTTTTTAAGGAGGCGTGCGCCCATAGGGGATACGGTTTTATCCAAAATATTAATCAACGGAACACCACCCTCATGCACACTAAAAACTAATTCCAAGTTGCGAATAGTAAAGCGATCCAGCCAAACATAGCGGTCAGGGTGAATGCGCGAAATAGCGTTGATATGCTTAACATTTTTATTCTCAGTAACATCCAAATAGTGTAAAATAGAACCACTTGCTATTTGAGCCAAGTCCAAACCATCTACGCCAAAGCCCTTCATTGTTTGTACTTCAAAATGAGTTAACAGCTTTTCGCGCGTATAATCAGGAGTGAAAACCCATTCGTCGAGCGTGAATGTATAAAACTTCGTTCCAAAATTATCTTCAAAATCTTTTTTATGGCTTTTAGAAAAAATAACCTCTGATGGATTGAAGGTTTGTAATAACTTATCAATATAAGTCATATTGCCTTCACTGACTAAAAATTCGCCTGTCGAGACATCCAAAAGTGCGAGACCTGCCATATTGCGTCGCCCAAAATGAACAGCAGCAAGAAAATTATTAGCTTTGGTATCCAATAAGTTGTCACTAGTCGTTAAGCCAGGAGTAACGATTTCAGTCACACCTCTTTTGACAATCTTTTTTTGTTTACTTGGTTTTTCCAGTTGTTCACAAATTGCTACTCGAAAGCCAGCACGAACTAATCTTGGCAAATATAAATCTAAAGAATGATAAGGAAAACCAGCGAGCGGAATATCAGTTCCTCCATTATTTCGAGCAGTTAAAACAATGCCCAATACATTAGAAGCTGTGACGGCATCTTCTCCAAAAGTTTCATAAAAATCGCCAACACGGAAAAGTAAAATAGCTTCAGGTTGTTTTGATTTAATATCAAAATATTGCTTCATTAAAGGAGTAGTCTTCTTAGATTTCTTTTTAGTCGTACGCTTTGCCAATGGATTTTATTTTGTCAGTTTTTACAAAAAAGCTATGATTAAGTCTAGTAATTATTTTATTAAAAATAAATAAAAGGCATAAAAATGTAGGCTTGATATAGCTCGCAAAGATACGAAAAGGTCATTGAATAAAAGATAATCCTTGAGGGATAATTAAGGATTAGTAGCAGAAATTGATAGATATAATTAGGAATGATTCAAAAAGGAATAATTCGCTGATTTTTAATCAGTTAATTATTTGTGGGTGTTGTTTTTTCTTAACAATTCAAGAAAAGGATGAAAAAAATATTAGTTTACTTGAATAAGAGAAGTATAGAATAAAATTACTTAATCTTGTTAGATAACAAATTTAAGTATTTGCTATTTTAAAATAGATGAATTTTTATTTTAGAATATAGTTTTATTAAAGTGTTAATTTTAGAATAAAATTTTATTTAACTATTGATTTTTGTTTTATAATTCGTTATTTTTATAGAAAATTAAATAGCTATGACATACAATATTGACGTTAATTTAGTAAATACTTCTCGTCTTTCGGAAATTGATTTCGATAATATTCCTTTTGGTCGCGTCTTTTCTGACCATATATTTATTGCAGATTATTATGATGGAGCTTGGAGAGATTTAAGGATTGCGCCTTATCAACCATTGAGTTTAAATCCTGCAACTGCGGTCTTGCATTATTCACAAACGATTTTTGAAGGGATGAAAGTCATGGCTAATCCAGAAGGTACGCCACTACTTTTTAGACCAGAAATGCACGCAAAACGACTCAATCGTTCAGCGCAACGCATGGCAATGCCTGATGTACCAGAGGAATTATTCATGCAAGCATTGTATGAATTGATTGGTATTGACCACAAATGGATTCCTTCGGGCGCAGAGAGTGCGTTGTACGTTCGACCGGTTATGGTTGCGAATGATCCTTATATTGGTGTTCGACCAGCGGAAACTTATAAATTTATCATTTTTACAGCTCCTGTCGGCGCATATTATTCTAAGCCAGTCAAATTGACGACTTTGGATAAATACGTTAGAGCGGTCAAAGGCGGAACTGGTTTTGCGAAAGCTGGAGGAAATTATGCTGCGTCGCTTTTGCCACAAAGAGAAGCGCAAGAAATGGGATTTGATCAAGTGATGTGGCTCGATTCGGAAGAGAAAAAATATATTCATGAGTGTGGAACAATGAATTTATTTTTCATTATCGACGGAAAAGTCATCACGCCATCGACCGAAGAAGGAACAATTTTAGAAGGCATTACGAGAGAGAGGTTTATTCATATTTTGAGAGATAGCGGCTATACTGTGGAAGAACGACCGATCACCATTCAAGAAGTGATTGCGGCAAGCGAAAACGGGACTTTACAAGATATGTTTGGTGCTGGTACTGCGGCGGTTGTTGCTTCTGTTGAGCTTTTCCATCATCATGGAACGACTTACAAATTGCCTCCTGTGGAAGAAAGGTTGATTTCTAAGCAACTCAAATTAGATTTAAATAATTTACGTTCAGGCAAAGTAACTGATAAATTTGGTTGGACACATCCATTAAAAGTATTGCAAGAAGTGATTTAAAAGTTGAAAATTGAAAATGATTATTTGTTTGTTATATATTTATTATTTTAATTTGTAAATAATTAATAACCAATAACGATTAATTATGTTTGACTTTTAGTTCGTATGTAAAAAAAAGTGCTTTCAATTGAAAAACTCAATTGAAAGCACTTTTTTTTTGATAAATATTTAACCTAGAAAACTTACTTTACATATTAATCTTTGTGAATAAAGACTAGTATTAATTTTTAATTATTTTCAACGTGTATCGTTTTTCTTCATTGATGAATTGTAAGAGATACAAACCATTATTGAATATTGAAAAATCAATCGTGTTATTTTGATAGCTTTCTGATTTCAATAATTTGCCTTGCATATCAAAAATCATGACTTGTCCCTGTGAGAAATCTAAAGGTAAATCTACTTGCACAATTCCCGTTGTTGGATTAGGATAAACTTTGATAGATTGATCTTGTATCGTTTGTGTATTAGTCGTAACAGTGTGTAGTGAATAGAAGTAATCAATGGCATAATAACCTGATAAAACATTTCCATTGGAATCATAGGAAACACTTTCCATTTGGGATAATTGACCATTTACATCGTAAATAGTTATATTTTGTATATCACTTTCCCAAGCGCCATTTTCCCTAGAAAATATCTCAAATAAAGTTTCATCGCCATTATTATTATAGGTGTGTTCTATTTTAGAAGCAAGTAACCATTGACTACTAGAAGGATCCCATCTCTCTCTAACCAAACGGGTTTCTTGATTGCTTGCATTAAAAATGCGAGCAACTTTTCCCACATTTACCCATATTTGATTATCATCCAATGCTTGAGCATTTTCATGTATGATATTATCATTAGCATCTACAGTTATAAAAGTTTGAAATTCTAATATCCAAACAAGATTTATTTCATCCCAATCATAATTTTTTTTCAGCGTAAGATCATTATTAGTGTCAAAAAAGAAAGAGTCTCTGTCCATATATTCCCACCTATTCGTGGTTACATTCCAGTCATAATGAGCAGTAAAACTCTCTAATTGTGAGTTACTATTGTAGGTATAAGAGCCAAAATATCCAATTAGCCATGTATTGGTAGGACTAGTCCCATACTGTTTATGAGAAGTCATTTGATCGAGATTGTTGTAAGTATGTTCAATTTTTAGACCAGGTATCCACTCGGAAGTAGTTAAGTCATAAAGGTAAGCTTCATATAGGGTTAGGTAATCAGCATTATTGATTTCTACGTTAATAATAGACAAAGTATCCCAAGCTACTCCATTCCAGTTTAGATTTAGTTCTTGATATGAAGAACCATCAGCATTATTATAGGTATAATAAGTATATCCGATAGTCTCAAAAATTCCTGTAACACTATTTCGTATTTGTCTTTCCTGTTCTAACAAATATCCTTCTGGACTATAAGTTATCATTTTTTGTCTTAAAAACATTTCCCAATTGGAATTCAAGTCATTCCAATCAAACTCATGAATACTATCTAAAAGGTAAGTACTACCTCTAGCAGTATTTTGGACGATTTGACCTGTATTACTAATCTGTAAATGTGGAGGTGTGTGTTTATTAATAATCGCTAAATTCTCTGTTGAAATTAAAGCTTCCAATGTGTTCGACGTTCCGTTTTGAGCATTCAAAGTGGAAAAAAACGAAATGAATAAGATGATGCTGAAAGTAAAAGATAATGTTTTCATAATTATAAAATTTTAAACAATAGGTTAAAAATAACAGTTTCTTTATGATTAATTTCTAATGATTACTTTACAAAAGTAGGCACAAAATGAAGCTGCTTTTAAGTAAATTTAACCGATGATGAAAATAAAATAATTACATTTTAATTATTTATGTCCTGTTTTGGGAGAAAAGAATATGAAGCAGATAAAAAAAGAACTAATTAATTGATAATAAAAATGTTTTAAAAGGACATCCTTGTAAGTTAAATAATTGATTGTTATTGAATTATGTGAAATAGAGAGCATGAAGACCAGACAGCAGAAACGAAGATTAAAAAAAGTAGGTTAATTTTGAAGTAATCTGAAATTCAATTGCTTTTCTTATTGGTTATTGCTTTTTAATTTTAAATATACTTGTCCAAAAAAGCGGTATATTAAATTTTTTATAATAATATAAGCCTTAGAGAATCTAACTTTTGTCAATTCTTCTTATCTTTCGCTCATGAAAAAGCAATTGCAAGTTGATGATAAAATAAAGTCTTATAAAACGGCATTACAAGCCATGAGTTCTTCTCTTTTGGGGATTGCAAACCGATTCGGCGCAGACAAAGGCACTCGGATCACACTCAGTGAGCAGATAGAACACATTCAAGAGAATTTTTTATTTGTCATTGTAGGAGAAGTAAATTCTGGGAAAAGTAGTTTTGTGAACGCACTTTTAGGGGCTGATATTACCGCTTCTGGACAAGCGATTACCACGATGGACGTTCAGAAAATCGTATATGGCGAGGAAGAAATGCTAGTCAAAGATGCTGGAAAACGCATCATGGTCAAGGAATATCCAGCCGAAATATTAAAAGAAATTACGATTGTCGATACGCCTGGGACGAATAGCCGCGAATTAGATCATCAAGTCATTACCGAAAACTTTATTCCGCATTGCAATTTGGTAGTTTTTGTTTTTCAAATGGACAATATTCATGTTCAATCGGCTTGGGACTTTTTCAAAAAAATAAAAAACGAGTGGCACAAAAAAATTGTGTTTATTCTCACGAAAGCAGATCGATATCGAGAAGAAGAAATCGACGGCTATAAAAAATTATTGGCAAGCTACGCCATGAAAGAACAAATGGCTGAACCAACGATTTTCATCACATCCTCTTATTTGGAAGATAAAGGCGAAACCGAAAATAGTGGTTTTGATACGGTTCGCGGATACATCAATGAAAAAATCCTTTCAACCGCTGCGATTGATAAAATATCCGATGATGTCAAAACGATGAAAATCCTA
>CAKZLL010000339.1 GCA_937125475.1 uncultured Saprospiraceae bacterium
GTTTGGCTTAATATCTTGAAATTCTTTGATCGGCAGCAAATTATACGGATCAGCCGCATTGTATATTTTCAAATGATTATCATCACAGATGAAAAGCGTTCCATCATCAATGCCTAAACCTTTAGGAAAAGACATATCGTAATTCATGATATTTTGTGGGCGTGTAATATCTTCAATTGAGATGATTTGTAATTGATTAATTGATGCCCAACCTTGACAACCAGCATTGCCAGAACGCAAAGTAACATAAGCATATCTATCATCAGCTACAACAGGATCACAACTAATAATATGCGCATAATGAGATACAAAATCTAGACCACCATTGCTTGAAATTTCATAAGTATATAACCCCGTTTGAGTACCAATAAATAAATAAGGAGGTTTGGCAAAAATCGTTTCTACTCCATTTTCCATAGGAACATCACGTACAAAAGTCATTTTAGGCTGTTCCGAAATATCATATTGTTTCAGCCCGTCTATATCCACAACGTATAAATAATTGTCCACTACTGCAAACCTTGCTAATGAGCCTGCTTGTCCAGTAGTACTAGGCTGACTGGCTTTAGTTGAAAAAGATGCATCGCTACTACAACTACCAGCCAAAAGAGTTAAAAAAACTAGAGATAAACTATATAAAAAAGGATGTATATTACGTTTCATGTTTTATTTTTTTCTCGTATCACACTTTTGAAAAGCGGCGAAACGATCTATTATGATTAATATTTTAAGGAATTAAAAGAAGAGTATTATCTCCAGCATTCAGGTTGAATTAAAATACCAGTTTCCCACGAAACAATATTTCCTTTATTCGGATCAACACATTCAAAATATCCAGTATAGTTATCTGGAAAAATGCTATAATCTGCATCATAAAGCCCTTCTACTCGACTGACTTCTCTAAGATTATTATAATCAGAAATATCTAAACAAACCAAATCTTTATAATTATCTACATACATATAATTACCCTTGATAGATATATCTCTATTTCCTGGAATATTAATAAATCCAATTTTTTGTGGATTAGCAGGATCAGTATTATCTAGGATATGAATGCCTTTAAGGACATCATTCATGAAAATATAAGGCGCTTTATAATAGATTTTTCCTAATCTAGAAATTGATTGAGGAGGCATGAAGTTAATTTCAGTGGGATTTCCTTCAAAATAAACAGGACGAAGCCCTTCAACCTGTTCTGGAATCTCTGGCTCTGTTTCAGTTAGAGCATCACAACTACTAAAAACCAATAGGATAGAAAAAAGAAAAAAAGGTAGTAATAATTTCATGGCGGATTATTTTGTTGGTCAAATAAAACACAATTGCTTTATCAAAAGCTATAAATGCAATGATTTACCCTGTAAATTTAAGTATTTACAGGGTAAATTAAAAAGCTATGCTATATTATAACGTGAAAATGGCATTGTACGTTTCCTTTTGATTAGATAAAAATCAACAAAAATCGTTCTACAAATCTCTAATTGTCGCAGTTTCTCGCCTTAAAAAGAAATAAGTAATCGCTGCGGAACTTACATCTGCTATTGGAAAAGCATACCAAACTCCATCTAAACCATAATAACGAGGCAAAATCAAAATTAGTGGAATTAGAAAAAAGCCTTGTTTGGTCAATGTTAATAATAGAGCAGGAAGGGCTTTACCAATGGCTTGAAAATAAGCAGATCCAATTAATTGAATGGCAATCAAAGGTGTGGCAATAAAGACTTTGCGCAAAGCGGGAGTTGTTTGATTAATAAGTTCGGTATCTGTCGTGAAAATAGCCGAAAGCGGTTCTGCAAAAGCCAAAATTCCTACAAAAACAATGAATGCAATACCTGTTCCTGAACGCATTGCTAGATTAATTACATTCCGAACACGCGTCCATTTTTTTGCACCATAATTATAACCAACAATTGGAATATATCCTTGTGTTACGCCCAAAACTGGGAAATTGGCAAACATCATCACACGATTAATAATCCCATAAACAGAAAGGCTTGTCTCGCCTCCATAAGCAAACAACGCATTATTTAATACAATAGAAAGTACACTAATTGTCCCTTGACGGGCAAGTGTAACAATGCCAATTGAGAAAATTTCAGCAACAATCTTGAAGTCTAACCAAATATTTTGAAGCGTAACTTTAAGTTCAGATCGACCACTCGCGAAATACCAAACAGCATAACCTGCACTTGCAAAATATGAAAAGGTCGTTGCCCAAGCTGCACCTTCAATGCCCCATTCTAGCCAACTAATCAATATCGGATCAAGAATAATATTGACAATAGCAGGACCAATCATGATAAACATGGCCAT
>CAKZLL010000340.1 GCA_937125475.1 uncultured Saprospiraceae bacterium
CGCGTTAAACCACGCGAGAATATCAATGATCCACCTCAGGTCTTGTGCCTGCCCAGCGGGGAGTTAATTCCGTTTGAGCTTCATTTTCGTTAATCTTAAAATAACCAACGATTTGCGTCTCATCTTTTAAAAAATAAAAACTAGAATTTGTATCAATTAATTCTTTTTGCAATTGAGCAAGATTGAAGGCTTTTGATATATAGTCAATCATGTTTTCTCGCGTATTGAGATGACTATATGACCGATAGAAAGTGTTTTTGCTGATATGCAATAAGATCGTAAGATCTACCAATTCGCATTTTTGAAATGTAAAGAGCGCCATATTTTTTTTGTTCAAAAGTGATTGTTTTAATGGGCGAATAATAGGCAAATAATGGGCAAAGGCGTGCCTTTGCCCTATGGGTTTATTTTTCTGGATAGAGAATAACTTTTACGAATGCATCTGTATCAATATAGTTTTTGGCTGCTTTTTGTACGGCTGCGGGATCTAATTTATTAATGTAATTGTCTTTGTAAATTAAAATATTAGAAAACTCGCCATCATAGCGATAAATCGAACTAATTTGATTTCTCCAAAAGCTATTTTTCTTTAAACTTTGTTCAAAATCACGACGCTGCGTTTCTTGGATTTTCTTGATGTTTTCTGCGCTAGGTCCTTCGGTTTGCAGTTTTTTGATTTGAGCAATTGCAGTAGCAACTAAGTCTTCTACGTCTTTAGGTGCACAGGTAAATGATATGGAAATTTCATAATTAGGGTTTGGTTCACGTTCCAAACCAGGACTAACTCCAACACCATACACACCGCCTTTATCCTCTCGCATTGCCTCTCTCAGCATAATTTTCAAAACCGAAATCATCGAATTAAAATCATAGCGGTTTTGTGTATTCATCTCAAAACTACCATTAAAATCCATTGTGACCATACTTTGCGGTTCTTCTCCTTTTTTGACAACTCTCTCTACCTTTCCACTTGCTTTTTTTAAACCTATGTCTCGCCATTTTGCCTTTGTTGCTTTGCGGCTCAATGGCAAAGTTCCGATATATCTTTCGGTCAATTCAGTCAATTTTTGTTGATCAAAAGATCCTACAAAAACAAAAGTAAAATCATTAGCATCCGAAAAACGCTCTTGGAAAATTTCATAAGCCCGTTTCACATCGACTTTTTGATAATCTGATTCTTTTTGCATCATACGGCGAGGATGATTTTGATACAAAACTTGATACAATTCATCATAAAATTGATAGCGCGGACTAGCTGATTGATTTTTAGTTTGTGCAATTTGTTTAGACACTAAAGCGGTCGCAGCATCTTCATCAAAATTGGAATTAGTGAAATACAAATGGATCAATTGAAACATCATTTCCAAGTCCTTAACAGAAGAGTAGCCCCAAAAACCATCATATAATTCACTCACATAAGGGCTTACCCTAACGGTTTTACTTTTTAGGTATTTCTCTAATTGTCCCGCTTTATAGTCCGCAATACCCGATTCTAAAGTCACATTATCCGCAAAGTAAGCCGACATATAATCTTCATCATCGTACAATGAATGCCCGCCTTTGCGGAAAGCATACATGACAATTTCGTCGTTTTTAAAGTCGGTTTGTTTGAATGCCACTTTCAGCCCATTATTAAAAACTAACTCCGTAACATCGACTGATTCATGTTTTTTTACTTCCTTTGCTGCGACTTTTTCGGTTGGTTGTTCCATCAATTTTTCAATACCAACTTCTTCAATTGGAGGCGTAACTTCTAGAGCTTCACCAGCTTTCATCCAAGCGACTAATTCTTTTTGAGACGGAATTTTTAATCCTTCCTTCTCTGGCATAGTAATAATAATCGCTTGATTATTATCAACAATCCATTGATCTGCTAAGGTATTAATATCCTTCAATTGAATGGTCGGTAACATCTGTTCCATGAGCATTTTTTCATACTCTACGCCTGGTATTGGTTCATTCGTTAGAAAATGATAGATATAAGTCATGACATACCGACTAGAAGGTGTTTTATCTTTTTCATTAAAATTTTGCTGAATACTATTCTTGATTGCTTCTTTTTGTCGCTCAAATTCTGCTGCTGTAAAACCATAAGTTTTTACGCGTTTGTTTTCTTTTAAAATGGTTTTCAAACCTGCTTCAATACCATTATCAGGGACAAGGATATAAGAAAAATAAGCATCTTTGGTGCGCACAAAATTGCCATAACCAGAATAAGCATAGATATAAGGCGGTTTGATGGATCGCGTCAATTCATCCAAACGCTCATTCACAATACCATTATAAATCTCGTGCATCAATGATTTTCGATAATCTCCAACCGTTTTAATGGTCAAATGATCATGCTTATACATCATTTGAATTGCTGTTCCTGTTGCTTCTTTATCTGCTACAATCGCGATTTGTGGCGCTTTGTGATTTGGCACTTCATATAATTTTTTTTCAAGTGGTTCAGTTGCTTTATCAATGCTTCCAAATCGTTTTTTGATATTGTCTTCCATCTCATTGAGATTAAAATCTCCCACAATCGAAATCGCCATCATATCAGGACGATACCATTTTTTGTAGTAGCTGCGAATGGTTTCATAGCTGGCATTTTCGACAATTTTAGGATCGCCAATAGGCAAACGTTTGGCATATCGCGAGCCATTGAACACGACTGGAAACCATTGATTGCGCATACGCTCTTGCGCTCCTAAACCCGTTCGCCATTCTGATAAAACAACCCCTCTTTCCTTATCAATTTCTTCTTCATCAAAAGAAATATTTGATGCCCAATCTTGCATAATCAAAAAACCTTTATTCAAAATTTTCGGGTCATCAGTTGGAATTTGAAGCATATAAACCGTTTCGTCAAAGCTCGTATAAGCATTCAAATCCGCTCCGAATTTCGTTCCGATTGATTCTAAATAATTGACGAGTTCATTCTTTTTAAAATGCTTTGTGCCGTTGAATGCCATATGTTCTACAAAATGAGCCAGCCCTCTTTGCTCGTCATTTTCTTGCATCGAACCTACATTAACAGCTAATCTCAACTCTGCTCTTTTCTCAGGTTTGGCATTTTTACGAATAAAATACCTCATGCCATTTGATAGTGTTCCTATTCGAACATTAGGATCAAGTGGCATATTATCTTCTAAAGAAAAAATACGATTAGAAATACTAATTGGAGAAGTATCTAGTTGTGAGATACTTGTAATAGGTGTTGGCTTTTTAACCTTATCTATTGTTTTTGGCGTGCATCCAAATTCAGCAAACAAGCCAAAAGAGAGCGCGATGGTTATGATAATAATATTTTTCATTTTTAATTATGTTGTTTATATAATTTATTGAAATTTTGAGATTATTTAATTTTTATCTAAATCAGCTTTATAAATAACTGATATTCCTTGTTTTATAATAGACTATACGGCGGCTAGTTAATTTAACTAATCTCCAGCTAAGAACGTAGTTATTATCCATTTCCCATTTTGTTTCTCTAAAAATATTCGATAATCGGATGGGCTACGGACATATTTTCCATAAACATAACCTACTTCGTTATTAGTTCTCATGATTTTGATCCATGGGTATTTTTCTCCATTAACTTCTTCCATTTTGTTGTCTTCATTAGCGTACAATTTTACAATTTCATAAGACAAGGACGCTAAGATCTTTCCTTTTAGATTAGGTTCTTCGCGCATATGAACATTTTCGCCAGTAATGGCAGAAAATTCGAAAATATCATAATTTGCAGGAAAATGATCAAAAACATAAGGCATTGAAAAACTATTATCATTAAAAAACACACCACCCAAGTCTAATATTCTATTCAACTCTTGCCAAATTTCAGAATCATCCGTATCTGTTGAATTTAAATTCCAATGATTTATAAATGCCGTTTTTCCATTTTCTGTACCGAAACCGATTTTGATATTTTCATCAATATACTGTTTCAAACCACTAACATTTTTTCTCTGAATAATCTTTTTCAACTGCTGGATTGTTTTTTTTAAACTAGGATCTTGATCTATTTGATTAATAGGTAGCAATTCTGGAAATTCGACTTCATTAGTCTTTTCTAATTGGGAATTATGGGAAAGTTGATGAGTGGTATCTGTGGCTATTCCATCATTATCATTGGTTACTTCTGGTTCAGATTTGCAACTATATTGTAGAAAGCAAATAAATATAATCAGAATAATTAGGGGAATGTATTGAGTATTTTTCATTTTTGATTAATTTTGTTCTTCAAATTTAATAAAACTAATCTCGTAAATTTAAAAGAATGGCACAATCTATTCAAATTAGCGATACTGTAATGAGAAAAGACGCTTCTTTCATGGGAGGCGAAATGGGCAATGAAACAGTAATGATGGACATGAATACAGGCGATTATTTCGGTCTGAATGAAGTTGGAACGGAGATATGGAACTTGATTGTTCAACCAACTCAAGTTTCTGCTATTCGTGATCATTTAATGGGAATCTATACGATTGATCAACAAAGCTGTGAAGCAAAGACGTTGGAATATTTACAGGAATTAGCCAATGAAAACATGGTCGAAGTGATATAATATTTTCTAATTGACTAAAAATTAGATGAAATACTTAATAAAAATCAGGTCTTTTTTCAAGGTTTCCTCTAAGGAACGCCTTTTGTTTTTTGAAGCATTGCTATTTATAGCTATTGCTCGAATTGCGATTCGCTTCTTTTCTTTTAAGAAATTACTTAATTATCTCGGAACACCACAAACGGAATTGCCTGTCGAAATGCTTACAGAGGCAGATAAACTTTATTTGCAGAAAATTGGTAAAGCTATTCGACGTGCATCAAGAGTAGCGTTTTGGAAAACACTTTGCTATGAACAAGCCATTACAGGAAAACTTATGCTTCGACGTAGAAAAATTGGTACAACTATTTATATTGGCATGATGAAAAGTGAGGAAAAAGGGTTAGAAGGACATGCATGGATTAGAGCAGGCAATTATATTGTAACAGGGAATATAGCATTAGAGCAATACACAATTGTTGGTTCTTTTAGTTAAAAAATTGACTTTAAAATAGAAAAGAGGCTATCTCATTACTTTTGAGATAGCCTCTTTTCTATTTTAAAAGCATGCCAATTTGTAAACTAGCATTGACATGCTTTTCTAAACATTCTCATTCATCATTTTCTCAATTATTTCTCTTTTTCTCCAATGAGTTCAAAAAATGCTTCTTCGTTCAAAATTTGAACACTTCCTAAAGCTTCTGCTTTTTTCAATTTTGATCCAGCTTTTTCTCCTACAACCAAAATATTAAGCTTAGAACTTACCGCACTTAATACACGCGCTCCTGATTCCTTTGCTATCTGTTTCGCTTTAGTTCGTGTTAAATTCTGAAATTTTCCTGTGAATAAAATCGTTTTGCCAGAAAGCGGCCCATCTCCTACTAACTCTTCTTTATCGTCTGCTGCAATATGTTGGACATTTACGCCAAGTGATTCCAAGTCTTTGAGTAAGGCAATATTAGATTCGTCCGCAAAATACGCCATGACATTAGCTGCTACTTTAGGGCCGATGTCTTTAATAGTTGTAAATTCCGCTTCATTCCAAGTTGCCAATTCAAAAACATTTTTCAATTCTTCTGCAATGAGTTTTGAGGCGCGTCTTCCCAAATGATGGACAGTCAAACTTTTCAATAAACGATGCAAAGGATTTTTCTTTGCCTTATCAATTGCCTTTTTTAATTTGGCTGCCGAACGCTTACCAAATCCATCTAGTTTTTCGATTGCCTCATAATCCAAACGATAAATATCCGCAATCGTTTTAAGCCAACCTTCATTATAAAAACGCTCTACATAAGATTTTCCAAATCCATCCATGTCCATTCCATCTTTGGAAACGTGGAAGATCATTCGTTGTAAAACCTGTGCTTTACAGCTATAATTTGGACAACGCCAAGCCGCTTCATTTTCTGCTTGAACCAATTCTGTCTCACAACTATGGCAATGAGTAGGAAAAGCAATAGGTACTTCGTTCCCATCTCGCAAATCGTCCATCGCTTTTACAATGTAAGGAATAACATCTCCTGCTCGCTCCACTAAAACGGTATCGCCCAATCTCAAATCCTTCGACTTAATAAATTCCTCATTGTGCAAAGACACAGAAGAAACCATTACTCCAGCTAATTGAACAGGCTCTAACTTTGCCACAGGCGTAATCGAACCAATTTTTCCAATCTGATATTCTACATTTAATAACTTAGTTGTTGCTTGCTTTGCTTTAAATTTAAAGGCGATTGCCCAACGCGGATGATGAGATGTATAACCGCATTTTTCTTGTAAATCTAAATCATTGACTTTCACGACCATTCCGTCGATTTCATAATTATATGACTCACGGCGCTCTTCCCAGCCTTTTACAAAAGCATCAACTTCACCAATATTTTTACATACTTTGCGCTCATTGCTATCAATTCTTGGTACTTTAAAACCTAGATTTTCGAGCATTTCAATATATTCATTGTGCGTCGCAAATGTTTTCATCATGTCATTTCCATCCTTATCAACCGCATAACCGACTTGATAAATAAACGCTTCTAGCTCTCGATCCATCACTTCGCGCGAATCTTTCACACGTAATGCACCCGTAGCAGCATTTCGAGGATTAGCTAAAATACTATCGCCTCGTTTTTCACGTTTTTTATTGACTTCCTCGAATTTATCTTTTCTAATGAGTGCCTCTCCTCTCAATTCTACTTTATGAATACCGTATTTAGAGAATTTCGTAACTAAGGGAATAACACGCATTGCTCTCATGTTATGAGTGATGTCCTCTCCTCTTGCTCCGTTTCCACGCGTTGCACCACGTACTAGCTTATCATTTTCGTAAACTAAAGCTATTGTACCGCCATCAAACTTAGGCTCAACACAATATTCGATTGCAGTATTTTCTTCGAGTTCCGTTAGTTTTATAATCCTTGCGTCAAAGTCATTTAAGTCTTCCGCATTATAAGAATTATCTAAAGAAAGCATTGGAGTAAGGTGAGGAACAGTCTCCAAATCTGGCGCTAAATCACTCGAAACGCGCTGTGTAGGCGAATCTGGCGAAACTAGAACAGGATAAGCTTTTTCGAGTTTTTCCAATCTTTTGTATAACCGATCATATTCCCAATCAGCAATAATAGGATCATCTTTGACATAATATCGCC
>CAKZLL010000341.1 GCA_937125475.1 uncultured Saprospiraceae bacterium
GCTTTTACCGCCTTGATTAGCTTTAAAATCTAAATTTCCATTCATTACAAAACCATTTTAGAATAAAGTCTATTATTCAATAATTATTTTTTGAGTAAAGGCAAAAGAATTGTAAAAGTACTCCTATCTAACCTTTGATTTTCAAATAATTATACATTTGTTTTAATTGATGAAATTCAGGTCTGGCAAAAATAGGCAAAGAGCCATTATTTATTTCGAGTTTAGACGAGGCGAAAAACACAGACTAATATAATAAAAAATAGGAACGCAGCATTCTACGTTCCTATTTTAGCTTTTGATTGGCTAAATAACTATAAAAAATATTGATTTGAAAAGGTCAATTTATAGACTAGCAATATGTGCTTCGTAATCTTTCATGCTTTGCAAAATGATTTCTCTGGCAACTTCTGCACTTTGAAACTCTTCTACTTCGACTGTTTTATTTTCTAATTTTTTATAATCTTCAAAGAAATTACGCAATTCTGCTAAGAAGTGTGGTGGAATTTCAGAAATATCGTTGATATGATTAACACTCATATCATGTTCTGCTACGGCAATAATTTTATCATCTAATTCACCACCATCCAGCATTCTCATTACACCAATAACTTTGGCAGAAACAACACAAAGTGGAACAACTGCAATTTGAGAAAAAATCACAATATCTAAAGGATCTTTATCATCGCAATAAGTTCTAGGAATAAAACCATAATTAGCAGGATAATAAATAGAAGCATATAAAACTCGATCTAGGACTAACAAGCCACTTTCTTTGTCAAGTTCATATTTTGCTCTGGTGTTTTTTGGTATTTCGATAATACCATTAACGACATTTGGGGCATTATGCCCGACAGCTACCTTGTGCCAAGGATTTTGTTTATCAATACTCATGAATTCGTTTTTGAATTTGTTTTACAATGTGTGGCTCACATTTGGTAGGATACAGCGTTCTTTAATGGCTGTTTTACGTTAAAAAATGTTTATTTTTAATAAAATTAGCTGGTTTTGGCGCAAAGGTATTCTTTTTTTTGTAAAACAGGCATTCTTGTCCATAATAATAATATATGGATAGAAATATCTTGTGCTATGTTTATTTAATAGTTGAATTTTCTAAGGCGAGGATGACTTGATAAAACTCCTTAGAAGTTAAGGTATAAAAGGAATGTTTGCCTTCTCTTTTGACCGATACTACTCTTTTATCTTTTAATATTCTTAAATGATGAGAAGCTATCGCCTGTTCTATATGTAATGTTTCATAGATTTGAGTAACAGAAAGCTCATTTTTATGGTATAATAAATCAATGATAGCCAAACGGATTGGATGTGCTATGCTTCGGAGCGTTTCAGTTGAGTTAGTTAAAAAAGAGGAATCAAATCTGCTTTTCATATATATATGTCTATATTTAGATAGTAAATTTAATGAAGTTATTTTAAAATAACTAAATTTTTATCAAAATATTATAAATTATTTTAATAAGAAGAGTTAAATGAAATCAATAGCTACTGATTGTTAATTGTTTATATATTGTAATAGGTTTAAATTGTATAAAAGAGTAATGATTTTACATTAAAAAAAGCTTAAGCTCCCTAATTCATTATTGAAAATAGCTTTTTAAATTAATGTTTTATAAGAAATAATAATAATTTGTATCTTGCTGATAATTAATGTATAGTATCAATTTTAAGCTTTTTTGGATGAAAATATCAAATATGGGCAAAATAAGTGTTAAGGTCGTCATTGAAGCGAATTACTTGATTATTTAGCGTAATCAAACAGAATATTTTTTATTCAATTTGTGTATTAATATTAGAAATTACCCACCTAAAACTTCTTCAAAGAAATTATTCAATGGTAAAACTTTTTTATAATTACTAATAAATATGGAAATCAAATCATCACTATCGATTTGATCAATGCTAATTTCTTTGTAATAATAGAATTGTTTGTTGGCAATTAGAGGTTGTTTGGCATGAGCAGGCTTGAATTCTTTAGGGATTCGCTTATTTTTTTCGCCACGAAGTACTTCAAAAGTCGTAATGAATTGATTATCAGAGATTAAATTCTGAAACCGATCTAGGTTTTGACTAATTCCTTGTCGCACATTTTGTAACTGTTCTTTGTTTAATCCGTATAAACCACCATATTGTCTAATGAAATCAGGATTGATTTCAATATATATCCCTTTAGGATTAGCATAGTCTTTTTTATTTGTAGTGGAAATAGCAGCAGAGGCATGTAATTTATAAGGGGTTTTATCTTTTGAAAAACGAATATCTCGATTGATTCTAAAAATTGCTTGCTTGGAAGTCATTTCTGTTATTGGTTCTACGTCTTTAAAGGCATCAATTAAAGCAGTTACAAAGTTTTGGAAAGGCTTTTTGACTGTTTGTTCATATCGCTTTTTATTTCCATGAAACCAATCACGATTATTATTTGCAGCTAAGTCTTGATAAAATAAGATAAATTCTTTTGATAAATGTGCCATTATATTCGAATTAGATGATTTATTAACGGGAGAAAATGTTTTTAAAGAAAAACATTAATTGTTTCAAATGTAATCTTTTTTGTTACATTTTTTTGTTTCAATTTTTTTTATCTCAAAAAAGAGGAACTTATCTCTTATAAATATAAAAAAGGCACATATAAAGTTTTTATAGATTATAAATTTTTATATATTTGTAGAACAAGGCACTAAAGAAATATTTGAATTAAGTAATATCTAAAATTGTGCCAAATAAATTTAAAAAATAAATATTAGTAAAAAATATATTAATACTTTCTCTCGTTAAATAACCTATAGCAAGTAAATAAATAACATGAGATTAATCATATTCACCACACTATCTATTATTAGTTTAATTATATTAACTAATCCCGCTTCTGCACAATATTTAGATCGGAAGAG
>CAKZLL010000342.1 GCA_937125475.1 uncultured Saprospiraceae bacterium
ACGGATATAGGAAACTATGGTATTAGTGATGTGGAAGGTTTATCCTTTACAGCTAATGGTCAATTGATGGCAACAACAGGTTCTGGTGGATCGAATAGTAATGAAATCCATGCGATTAATTCCCTTACTGCTACCAATGTTTTTATTGCTGGTTTTACGAATGCGGTAGATGTTGAAGCGTGTGGCTGTCGTCATGCTGATTTTATAATCAAGTCAATTGGTAATTTTGTCTGGGCAGATTTCAATCAAAATGGTATTCAAGATCTAGGAGAACCAGGTCTTGAAAATATTCAAGTTAATTTGTTAAATAGTGCTGGTAATCCAGTCATGAGTAATGGTAATCCTGTAACAACAACGACAAATTCGGGTGGTTTTTATGAGTTTGCAGGCCTTACTACTGGAAATTATATCGTTGAGGTAGTTGTGCCTTCAGGTACGAGTATTTCTCCACAAAATGCTGGCTCAAATGATGGATTGGATAGTGATGTAAGTACAACAACTAATAGAACAGGATTAATTACAGTATCAACCAATTCTTTAATAGATGATGTTGATATCGGGTTAGTAAATGTGATTAGTGCAAGGGCTTGTAGTGATGCAGGAGAATTGTTTGTAGCAGATGAAACTGGAAATATCGGTAGATATAATGCGACTACTGGTGCTGTAATTGATGCTAGTTTTATCACAGGATTATCAAAGCCCCATGATATGGTCGTTGGAAATGATAATTTTTTATATGTTTCAGATCCTGATAATGATGAGATTAAACGTTTTAGCCTAGTAACAGGTGCTTTAGATAATCTATTTGCTACTTCTACAGATGGTTTAAAAGACCCGAGCGGATTAACCATTGGTCCAGATGGACATTTATATGTAAATAATACAGGAAATAAAGAGGTTAAATATTATAATACTACAAATGGTGCATTGCTTGGAACTTTTGTAAGTAATTTTTCTGGTGGTTTAGAAGATAATTTTGCTGGAATTGAATTTGGTCCAGATGGTAATTTATATGTTGCTGCCAAACCTGGAGTTTTACGTTATAATGGAACTACAGGAGCTTTCATGAATACTTTTGTATCTGCACAGAGTGGAGGACTAGAAGAACCAAGGGATTTGACTTTTGGTCCAGATGGTAATCTATATGTTACCTCTAAAAAAGATGGAAAGGTTTATAGATATAATGGTTCAACAGGTGCTTTTATCAATACATTTGTTAATAATTCTAATAATATTTTGATAGAGCCTCATCATTTGGTTTTTGATGGAGCTGGCGACCTTTATGTTTCAGATATTTCTAATACAGAACAGGTTATCAAATTCAATGGAACAACAGGTGCATATATTAGCACACTTACCTCGGGATTGAATAAAGCTAGAGGTATGTTATTCGCCCCAGTGCCTAATTGTAATATTACAGAAATATGTAATAATTTAATAGATGATGATGGAGATGGGTTAATAGACTGCGCAGACTCCGATTGCGCTTCATGTAATTTAACTTGTACCGATGGTGTGACTTTGACTGCTCAAAAATCAACAACAACAATGGGCTCGGGAGCTGCTAATATTCCATCAATATCGAACTTGCCTATACCAGATGTAGATAACAGACTTGTATTTGTTGTTGTTAGTTTTGAAAGAGAGCATTGTCAATCTGGAGATGATTGTAGCCTTTCAAATACAGCAGGTACAGGACTTGGAGATAATTTTGCGTCACCAACATTTTTGACGGGTCCTAATCAGATTACTGCAAACTTTGCAGGAACAGGAGGAAATGTTAGTTATAAAAATCCACTAGGATTACCCGCAGGAGATTTGTATTATGCTTATCAAAATGCCTATCCAAGTCCTCCGAGTTCAAATAATGCTGCAACACTCTACTCTAGAGAGAATTTTTACATAGCACTTTATGAAAATGATATTAATACGATACTAGGTGGTAATGCTTCGGGTAATATTAATATAACCTTACCAGATGTAAATGCACCAATTGATGCAGCAGATGAAGCGATTATGCATGCTTTTGTATTTGCAAATGTTGAACAAACTAATCAAGGAATTGTAAGAGTAGGTGACAATATTTCGGCTAGTTATATTTTATCTAGCTCAGGAGTAGCTGGTGATTTTTCTATTTCTATTTCAGATTTTGATAATGGACAAGAACCTGACGAAGCTGGAGATGGTCTATTAGTTTTAGGTGTTAATGGTTTAGGAGCATCTAATATAGGAGGATTTAATAATATTGCAGGTTATACTAAAATAGCAGAAGAAATCATTTTCAATCAAACGGGAAATTTTACTAATCACAATGAAGGAGATGGTTTTAGCTCAAGTGTTTTCTTTAGAAATGGATTATCTTCTGGTATTATCAATGATGTTACTATCCAATCTTCTGGTGCTGCTTCGACCACAGCAAATGGTGGAATCCTTTCTGCTTTTAGAATACAAACCTGTTATAAGGAAGTTTGTAACGATAATATAGATAATGATGGCGATGGTTTAATAGATTGCGCAGATCCAGATTGTGAACCGATAATTACAAATGTTGCTATAACTCAACCAACTTGCGCCAACAAAACAGGTGGAGAAATCGTCATTACTACCGTAGGGACAGGTACATTATCTTATAGTGTTAATAATCAACCTACTTGGCAAGCCAGCAATATTTTCTCTGGACTTGGTGTTGGTCAATATACCGTTCGAGTGAAAAATGATAGCGGTTGTGAATCTGAATATACAAGCAATCCTATCATTTTAGATTTCAGTACTTGTATCGAAATTTGTAGTGATGGTATTGATAATGATGGCGATGGTTTAATAGATTGCGACGATCCAGATTGTGGGGAAATTGGAACTGTGCTTGATATTAAGGATAATTAATTACTCTCCACAAAAAAACTTAGAATGCCTTTCTGCGTCGCTTGATTACTCGATCAAGCGACGCAGAAAGGCATTTTTTATTTGCCACAGCTAAAGTCTTTCCTTGTAATTCTTACAAAATATCTTATCTTAACATTGAATAACAAAACCGAAAATATGTCAAAGTCCGCATTAGAGCTTATCGCAAAAGAAAAACAAGAAAAAACAGGTTCTTTAAGTTTATTTTTTGAAGGATTAACAGAATTACCTAAAGAATTATTAGAACTAACAAGTTTACAAAGTTTAGACCTTAGCGGCAATGAGATTTCGGATATTACCTCCTTACTTCCATTAATACAACTCAACAAAATGGAAATTTCATTGGAGAAGTATAAGTTTGGTGGCAAGCTAAATTTAGATGATAATCCAATCACCACACCGTCATTAGAAATAGTCAAGCAATTATCAATTATTTTGCCTCATTAGAAAATCGATCCGAAGACAAAAAAAGGTATTGAACCGCTCTTAACCGATATAGGAGCAGCAATTCCAACATCTAAATCTACTATCTCACAACCATTAGAAAATGGAGGTACATTCGATTGGGTCTTTCAATTCGTTATTCAAGATAATTGGTATATTTCTGCTGGTTTGTTTATTGTTGCGCTGTTTTTGTTTTGGAAACAGAAATAATGATATTGACTTGTTTTTAATTCGAGTAATTTCCTAGCTTTATGAAAACGAATTTTAAATCTTGCGTTTTTAGTAAAAAATTGATTATTAGAATCAAGTTGCATATATGAAATCATATCGAAATATTTTAATTTTTATAGTTGTTGCACAGTTTTTTTGCACCTCACTTTGGTTTGCAGGAAATGGAATTATTACACAACTAATAGCGCAATTTGAGTTATCAAAAGACGCTTTGGCATACCTGACATCTTCGGTTCAGTTTGGCTTTATTACAGGAACGTTACTTTATGCATTATTAACAATTACAGATAGATTTTCACCGTCTAAGGTATTTATGATTAGTGCATTTTGTGGTGCATTTTTTAATCTTGGCGTTATTTGGGATGGAAATAGTTTAGCTACGCTTTTAGTTTTTCGGTTTTTGACTGGTTTTTTCTTAGCTGGAATTTATCCTGTCGGAATGAAAATTGCGACGGATTATTTTGATAAAGGATTAGGAAAATCCTTAGGTTTTTTAGTAGGTGCTTTGGTGGTAGGAACGGCATTTCCTCATTTATTATCAGATATTTTGACTGATTTTTCTTGGGAAATTGTATTAATTAGCACATCAATTTTAGCAACGATTGGTGGATTATTGATCTTTTTATTCGTTCCAGATGGTCCATTTCGCAAAGCGGGGCAGCAACTAGACTTATCTGCGATCTTCCGAGTATTTAAAAATAAACCATTTCGTTCTGCTGCTTTTGGTTATTTTGGACACATGTGGGAATTGTACACTTTCTGGGCTTTTGTGCCTATTTTATTGAAAACATACACCGATATTCATTCAATAGAAAACATTTCGATCTCTTCATTATCGTTTTATATTATCGCTGTCGGTGGTATTGCTTGTGTCATAGGAGGTTATTTATCGGAACGATTTGGAACAAAACAAACTGCTTTTACAGCATTATTTTTATCTGCTATTTGTTCATTGATTGTTCCTTTTAGCTTTGCGATTTCGTCTTTTCCAATCTTTTTAGTATTTCTCTTCTTTTGGAGCATGGTCGTTATAGCTGATTCTCCATTATTTTCAACACTTGTTGCTCAAAATGCGGTAGCTGAAATCAAAGGTAGTGCATTGACAATAGTTAATTGTATTGGTTTCTCCATTACGATTATTAGCATCTTAATTTTAAATCAATTGAGTACTATGACTAGTTCTTTATATATTTATTCATTAATGGCGATTGGCCCTATCTTAGGTTTGATGGCATTGAAAAAAGGCAATTAAGAAAAGGTTTTCAAACAATTATAAATTGACTTTTTTACTAAAATTTTTGAAAGTTTGTTCTTAGATTATTTGGGGCATAACAAATTGTCGTTTTCAATATTTAACCTCCTTTAATACCTCCTTTGGAAGGATTAAGGGAGGTTAGAAGTTTAAATAAAAAACTATTTGTTATTAGAGTGACAATTTGTTATGCGCTCGATTATTTTTATAATTTTGTATGAGTAAAGTTTTTTTAGTGTTCTAAAAAAAATCTTACATTTGCGCTACAAAAATTAAAAAATAATTCAATGAATATCCATAAGGAAGGTCAAAAAATGCTTGGCGGTTTTGTCATTATTAGTTTATTGTTAAATGGGCTAGTTTTTGCTTTTTTACCAGAGGTAATTATCTTAAAAATATTGCTCTTAGCAATTACTTTATTTGGTCTAATAATGTTACTTATCTTTTTTAGAAATCCTGAAAGGGTTATTAATAAAAAGGACGATAACATTGTTTACGCGCCAGCAGATGGCAAAGTGGTTGTGATAGAAGAAGTGTTTGAACCAGAATATTTTAAAGATAAACGATTGCAAGTTTCGATATTTATGTCTCCTTTGAATGTTCATGTTAATAGAAATCCTATTGGCGGTGAGGTGAAGTTTTCAAAATATCATAAAGGAAAATACTTAGTTGCTTGGCATCCAAAATCTTCAACAGAAAACGAACGTACAACGGTTGTGATTTCTAATGGAAAGACAGAAATTATGTTTCGCCAAATTGCAGGAGCTTTAGCGCGTCGGATTATTAATTATTTAGAAGTAGGAAATATAGTAACACAGGGCGCAGATATGGGTTTTATTAAATTTGGTTCAAGAGTTGATGTTTTTCTTCCATTAGGCACTAAAATTAATGTTAAAATTGATGATGTAGTCAAAGGGAATACGACTATCATCGGAAATTTAAGTTAAAATTCACAAAAGTTTAAAGTTCGTTTGGAATCGGTTCATTATGCGGAAAAGTGATCTTCACAGACCAATTAATAAAATCTAAACAAGTTCTTAGAAATCAATTCAATATAGATATTTTTAGAATTAAAAAAAATGATTCGTATTTTTTTAATTGATTAAAAAATACCGCGATTATTCATTAATATTTTCCCTATATTTGCAGGAAATCGAAAAGTCTTAGATAATTTTTAATTTATTGGTCATTTTTCTAAAAAAAAATAGAAGAATCGAAAATTTAAATAGGATAATTAATTATTATCTGTATTTTTAAGTTTCAAGCCAATAATTAATGGATAATGATATGTTTTCAAGAATCGAATAGCTCTTTTCTTATGAAATGAAAAATATCATTTTAAACTTTAGGCCTCGATAAGCATAAGAAATAATGGATGAAATATTTCAGTGCCTTACATCAAAAAATAGGAATCGTATTAAATGAAGTGGTTTAATTTCTTTACTCAGGAGATAGCTATAGATTTAGGAACAGCTAACACGCTTATCATTCAAAATGATAAAATTGTCGTAGATGAGCCTTCTATAGTCGCTATAAATAGAAGAACAGGAGAGACCATTGCCGTAGGTAAGAAGGCAATGCAAATGCACGAAAAAACGCACGACAATATAAAAACAATTCGCCCACTCAAAGATGGTGTGATTGCAGATTTTCAAGCTGCAGAAAGTATGATTGAGGGGTTAATAGGTATGATTGGACAGCGTCGTAGATTTATGAATCATATGAAAATGGTGATTTGTATTCCTTCCGGCATTACAGAAGTGGAAAAGCGAGCAGTCTTTGACTCTGCTGACCATGTTGATTCAAAAGAAACGTATTTGATATATGAGCCAATGGCGGCTGCTTTAGGAATTGGTCTTGAAGTAGAAGAGCCTGTTGGTAATATGATTATTGATATAGGAGGTGGAACGACTGAAATTGCAGTTATTGCCCTTTCTGGTATTGTTTGTGATCAATCTATCCGTATCGCAGGAGATGAGTTCACGAACGATATTATGAATTATATGAAACGCCAGCATAATATTTTGATTGGAGAGCGTACTGCTGAACAAATCAAAATTCATGTCGGTTCAGCATTGTCTAATTTGGAAGAAGATCCAGGTGATTATGCTGTGAATGGTCGTGATTTAATGACGGGTATTCCTAAACAAATCACGGTTTCTTATGGTGAGATTTCTCATTGTTTAGATAAATCAATTTCCAAAATTGAAGATGCAGTCTTAAAAGCATTAGAGAATACACCGCCAGAGTTAGCCGCAGATATTTACAAACGAGGTTTGTATTTAACTGGTGGAGGTGCTCTGATTAGAGGTTTGGATAAGCGAATTGCGCAAAAAACCAAATTGCCAGTTCATATTGCTGATGATCCGCTAAGAGCAGTGGTTCGTGGTACAGGAATTGCTTTGAAAAATACAGAAAACTTCTCCTTCTTGATTGATAGAAAGAGCGTATAGAATTTACAGCCTTGATCTTGAAAGGGCAAATTATTTGATTGCTATACTGATTAAAGTCATTTGACCAGTATAGCAATCAAGTCATTTAATGCCTGACTTAATCTTATTTGCTCAAACAGATTAAAATCCATGCGCAACCTAATCCTATTTTTGGTTCGATACAATGCTTTTTTCCTCTTTGTAATATTGGAAGTGGTTTCCTTTTCTTTGATCGTAAGAACTGGTAGCGACGCGCAGCGTCAAGTATGGTTGACTTCCGCAAATAGTGTTACAGGTTTTTTTACAGAAAGATATAATAATATTCTTCAATACTGGAATTTACCAGAAGAGAACCTCAAATTACAAAAAGAAAATGCGCAACTCAAAGCGCAACTCCGACGAGATAAATTTAATCATACCTTAGATACTGCTACTGTTTATGATTCGCTTTATGAACAACAGTACAATTACATTCCTGCTTTAGTTATTAATAATTCAATCAATTTACAAAATAATTACCTTACGCTTAATCGAGGTAAAAAACATGGGATAAAACCCAATTCTGGTGTTATTACAAGCGATGGAATTATCGGGATTGTTCTAAATACGAGTAGAAGATACTCTACGGTATTGTCGTTATTACATAGGAATACTAAAATTAGCGCAATGATAAAGGGCAGTGATTATCACGGTTCTTTAGTTTGGAAAACAACTGATCCGCGCAACATGACATTGGAAGCTATTCCAAAGCATGCTGAGGTAGAAATTAATGATACGATCATGACAAGTGGTTTTTCAAGTATTTTTCCAGAAGGGGTGATGATTGGAGTCATTGATACTGTTTGGAGAGAAGCTGGAAGTAATTTCCATACAATAGATGTTAAATTAAGTTCGGATTTGAATAAAGTTCGTAATGTCTATGTTGTTAAAGATATGTTGAAGAAAGAAAAATTGGAACTAGAAAAGGAAACATTAGATGAATAATGCACTGATTGTAAATATCGTCCGCTTTGTAGGTATTTACCTATTCCAAGTATTAATATTATTTTATGTTAATATTCATCCCTCTATTAATATATTCATTTATCCGCTTTTTATCTTATTATTGCCAATCCGTATTCCACATTCGGTATTGATTCTCTCGGCTTTTTTGATGGGAGTTTTAGTAGGGTTGACTTATAATGCAGTCGGAGAACACGCAGCTGCGTCAGTCTTCATTGCTTTTCTGCGACCGACGGTTCTCCAAATTATGGAACCGCGAGGTGGTTTTGATCCAAATCATAGCCCAAATAAGCATCATTTTGGTATGAGTTGGTTTTTTCAATATGCCACAATTCTAATTCTCATTCATTTCCTTGCGGTCTTTTCATTAGAAGTTTTTGGTATTAATGCGATTGTGATGCTCAAATTAGTTTTAAGTTATATTATTTCTATTATTATTATTTTACTCTTTAAACTACTCTTTAATCCTAAGACTTAGAATACATGTGATGTGATACGTGGTTATTTATTTTAAAATGAGCATAATCATTCTCTTTATTTTTCCAAATGCCTTTAAATTTAAAATGCCTTTTCACGTCTTTATCTTTAGTAATAGATCTTTTCCAAGTTCCAATATAATACGTTTTTAAATTAACCTTGTCGTATTAATCACTGCTACTTTAGTGCGGTGTTGAGTTAAGCTAAAAATGGGGTTTCAACCCCAAATTCAAGTAATATTGGGTTAAAAATCAGATTTGTATGCTACATTGCCATAGCATTAAAGTAGCTGTGAAATAGATTTAATTGACGATTTTTGGATGATACTTATAATTGAAATGCGTATAAGACGGAAATTCATCTATTGCTTTAATGTTTCCGAATCTATCTAAACTAAAATCAACAGAGATAAGTACAACAGCATTTTTATAAATGTGATGGAGTGTATCTGATTTTTCATGATCTTCCTAAGGATAGAATTGAAATAAAACAGGAATGGAATCTTTCAAAAAACCTTCAAAACGCATTGAGTAACTAATTTTTGCTTCATTGACAATTTTTGCCTTTTAGTCCAATATGGACTTGTCTCATTGTTCTAACTCCTTGAAAAACAACGGGGCAAGCCACCGCTGGATTAAGAATATATTTACTCTGGCAAAAATTGTCAATCAACCATATTGTTTTGTTAATCTAACTTAGCGCACGACTAGACAACTCGCACGCTAAGTTAAATTAATACGCATTTCAATTAAAGATGTCGCATATAAAATCTTTCTTTATACGTCATTCTCAATTCAAATGCGTATAAGTTTAACCGCCGTACAAATCGCGATAAATTTGCGGAATTTCCATTCCTTGACCAAAATTTGTTAAGCCTAGGATAATTAAAATACTAATCAAAAGCCCGAAACCAATGATCAAATAAGCTTGTTTATTTGGTGAATACTTCGGGCGATAAGCTGCAATTTTTATTCGATGAATGCAAGCAATATGAACGAAAAAGGACAAAATTCCCAACATATAATAAGGCATAAAAAACAATAAAATGGGCATCATATTAACGGTAACTGCTCCAAGATATAAGTTAGTATCTAATTGTAAATAATATCGAAGAATCAAAATTGCAGTAGGATGAGCAATCAAAAAAACTGCTAAATAAAGCCCTGAATAAACATGTAGTTTATCAAAGCGTCGAGTTTGTTTCCAGCCTTTTTTTCGTACTAATTGGATGCCTGAATAGGTTTGTACCAAACAAGCTAACAAAATCAATGTCTCGGCAATAGGATGTAAATACACTTTTCGAGCGGCTTCCATAAAAGCAATATGACCTGCCTCACTTCCTAAAACTAGTAAATGATTGGATAAATGAACACCAATAAATAAACTCAGCGTCACACCAGAAAAATAATGAATTCGTTTCATGTTTTAATTTTCTAAGAAGACAATTGAGTGCCTTATTTTGTGACAACTCCATTCATCTTTTCTGGATTTCTTACAAAATAAATACTTTGAATTTGATTATTTACTAATTCAAAACTGCCAATAGTCATTGGTTTTTCTTGCCCTTTTTCAAAAATTAAAATACCTAATTCATTGTTAATCAATGTTTTTTTGATGTAAATGTTACCTTGAAGTTTCGAGTATAAACCTAATAAAAACTTTAAACATGCCTCTCCATATAAAATGTTTTTTGCAGCAGCAACTTTTCCGCCGCCATCAGAATATAGCGCAATATCAGATTTTAGTCGAGTAATGAGTACCGTTAAATCACCTGTATTGATCGCTTTTACAAAACCATCAATCAGTTGTTTTTTTATGTCAGAATTGATAATTTTAGGTGATTGCTTTTGTTTGATTTTGGGTTGAGCACGTTGATAAAGTTTTCGGACATTCGCAGTGGAGAGTTGAAGCAATTCGCCAATTTCTGAATGAGGAAAATCAAAACTCTCTCTTAAAATAAAGACTGCTCGCTCAGTAGGAGAGAGTCTTGTAAGTAAAACCGTCATACCATACTGAATATCAAGTTGATTATCCAACTGATTTTCGGTCTGTAAAACTGGCTCAGGTAGCCAAATTCCATAATAATTATCCCGTATTTTTTTCTGTTTTTGTAGATAATTTAAAGTGTGATTAATCACTGATTTAATAAGATAACTCTTAAAATTATTAACTAAATCTTTATCTTTTTTAATTGAATACTTGGATAAAACATCCTGTACAATATCTTCACTCGCTGTGACTTCACCTATCATTTTATAAGCTGTAGAAAAAAGAATTTTCCTAATATCGTCCTGTAAATAATTCTCGTTGATCATCTTAGCTATTATTTAGGAAAACCATTATTTTCTATGACTTCTTTCGCTTGATTAAAATGACGGTAATTATGAATTGTCACAATATTAAGTGCATCCAAAAGACTATAATTTATAAAATTAGAGACAGGCGAAGTAACAATGGTATTTAAATCATGGCTTTTTAATTTGTTAGCTTGCGTTGAAAAAAAGCGTAATTGTTTTTCTAATTTATAGATAACATCTAATGAAATATTGCTTTGGGCTGGCTCAAATACAGGAAATGTTTTATTCTTTTTATCTCGAATAGGAGAAACTGCTTTTAATAAAAATTTACCAAATATTTTGGGTAAAACTGGAATTTTTCGCCAGAAATTAGGCGCTGTATTTTGATATATTAGACCATCAAAAAGCGGTTCATAAGCTTTTGCAGATTGAGCTAAATGATCTAAACATTGTCCGACACTCCACGAGTTAGCGTTAGGTTTCCAATTGAGTTGTTCATAATTGAGGTGTGAGAAATCAGTTTTAGCTTTATCAATTACTCGCTCGACTTCGCGTGTAATTTCAGGAATAGAATTAAAATACATACTGTAAATAATTTAAAAAATGGTTGAATGATATTGACCTAAATTTCGGTAAAAAAGAACTTAAAAAGGGATTTTTACGACTTTTTATTAAAATTTATCGTCGAATGAGCAAAGTAATAAAAGTAGAAATCTCTATTCTTCTGGGATAGAAATTTTTCTCTTTTTTATTCAATATCTAATTTTGAATTTTATATCGAAATAAATAAATTTGAACGCTGTAAGAAAATTTTTAAAACTATAACAAATGAAAATTTTAACCGAAAAAATCATAGGGAATCATTTCGTCTAAATTTAAAAAATTTCAGGTTCATTGACAATTTTTGCCAGAATGAATATTTTTTAAATCCAGCGGTGGCTTGCCCCGTTGTTTTTCAAAGAGTTAGAACAATGGGGCAAGCCCACATTGGAATAAAGGGCAAAAATTATCAATGAACCAAATTTCATTTAGGTGAAAAAACGGCGGTTCGTAAAATGATTGTAGAACATGGAGGAACTTGGTCTAACGAGCCGAAAGAAAATAAATTTAATTACTACTTACTAGGTAGTTAAATGACGGATAAAGCATTAACTCCTATTCTCCACCTTGCATCTAAAAGGAAAAGCGATTGCGGAACAAGAACTAATCGAGCATTTAGAATTAGAAAAAAGTGCTTTTTTCTCAGATATTTTTGAGAAATTTAGTGTGATGATGACCCACATCTTAACGGAAAGAAATATTATATTAGAAAGTTATCGAATCAATAAACCGATTACCGAAAAGCAATTTGCTACTTTAGAAAAGTATTTAAAACAGCTCATTCCAAAGTCAATTAGAGAATTTTGTAGCATATTTGGAAGCATATAAATATTGTTATCCAGAGATAGATCATGGAATTAAAGCAGGTCGAAATTGTTGGAATTATTCTTATTGAGATTCGCATCCTGGCACAATTCAATTTTTACTACTAAATATAATTATAAAGGAAAAATGGCAAGACAACGGAATACATTTCGCAATGACAGAAGATATGAAAATGCTTGATTATTTTTCAGAATATCATATGGTCGCATTAGAACTTTCCAAAATCTGACAATCCATTGGTCAAACTAGGAACGGATCAGGATGAATGAATTTGATCCTTACATGAATAATGAAATGTAACCATTATTATAAAGTAATTAGCCTATGCTTTTCTTGTTCTGATGAATAATGATTTACTAGGACAAGAGATATAAATGTAACTAAGTAGATAATTAAGAGTCTTATTAATATAATTAATTATATGTTTATTTTTTTAAATGTGTATAGTTGACATATGATCTTTTATATTTCTTGGAAAACATTCTATCACTTATCTTCGTGAGGATTAGAGTGTTTTTTATTACCAAATACAAATTATGAACTAAAACAATCCAAACATGATACAAATATTCAAAAGGGAAAAACGCCCTTAAAGTTCGATTTTTAGAAACTGCATAGACGATGAATGTAATAAAAACTGCGTTAATTTTATTGATAAGCTTCTTATCTTTTATAAAATTAGAAGCTCAGACAGTAAAGCCATATCCTGATAACTCTTGGGATTTAGCAACTTATGCCTACTTAGGAATTCCATCTATTGATAAAAAATGGGAAAAAAAGGAATTGAAGCAATACATTAAGTATATGCAAAAAATTTATCTTGAGGATAAATGGAGTTTACCTAGAAAAAATAGTGCAAATTCAGGGCAGTTATTTAAGAAAATGACGAGCCTTGAAATTCTAGAGTTGATTAATAATCAAGCAGTTTCGATAGAAGAACGACTTGATTATATTAATCTATCTTTAGAATACGGAAATTTTTTAGCGTCTATATATCAAGAAAAAAACTTAGAAACTGAACGTTTTGGAGAAGAATTACTAACTGCTTATCTTTTTTTAACACATTCTTCTGCAAGTGTTCGGAAATTTATGACGGAACTAAAATTGAGATTACCATTTAATGTGACACAGCAGCCTGAATTTGAGAAAATGGCTAAACAAGCTACGGAACAATTGTATTTTATGATGAATTTACTCGTCTTAACGCTAGAAGAAGATGCATTGAGGTATGATAAGACGGTCTTGTCTGATTTCGCTAAAAACGTGGCACAAACAATCGAAACCCAATGGTCTTTCATTAATAAAACACAACAAACAGATTTACTCAAAAAGATGAAAAATCTAAAAAAACACACGAATCCAAGTGTAAGGAAAGAAATTAAGAAAACAGTTAAATTAATTGATAACACCTGATATTTTAGGTTTAATATAAAATAACAAAAGCCGTTTTGAGTAACTAATTACTCAAAACGGCTTTTGTTATTCTAAAGAGAATTTTTTTAATATTAAATTAACGTGCGTAAG
>CAKZLL010000343.1 GCA_937125475.1 uncultured Saprospiraceae bacterium
TGGTATTTTGGTGGATGATAGTATTGTGGTTCTGGAGAATATTCATGCTCGAATGGAGAAAGGTCAAACGGCTTGGGAAGCAGCAATGGATACATGGAAACATATTGGTATGTCTGTTGTTTCGATTACCTTAGTTATTATCGTGGTATTTTTGCCGATTGGCTTAGTTTCTGGTATTGTGGCCGATTTATTGCGACAATTTTCATTGGTTGTTGTAGCTTCGACAATTATTAGTTTGTTCGTTTCCTTTACGTTAACGCCGTTTTTAGCTTCAAGATTTACTCGTTTGACGCATTTAAATGGTAAGAATATTTTTCATTTGCCATTAATCGCATTTGAAAAATTAATAAAAGGAATTGAAGGAGGATATAGAAGTATATTAACCTTTGTATTGCGTTTCAAAGTACCAACTGTAATCGCTATTATGGGAATGGTTGTGGCTTCGATGACTTTGTTTACAAATGGTTATATCGGTTCTGAATTTGCAGCTTCTGGGGATAATGGAGAATTTGTTATACAAATGGAATTGCCAAAAGAAACACCTTTACAGCAAACCAATTTAGTTACTCAACAGGTAGAAGATTATTTATTAGAAGATAAAAATGTAACGAATATTTTTACGACAGTCGGTCAATCAAGTGGAGCAATGAGCTCTAATGGTTCATCCTACTTAGCTGAAATCAATGTCAAATTGGTAGAAGCTACGGATAGAAAAATGGACTCTAATGAGTATGCTCGACACATGAAAACGGCATTGTCTAAAAATATTCCTGGAGTTGAATTTAAAGCGGCAGCAGTTGGAATGGTTGGTGGTGGAACAGCAGCACCTATCCAGATTTTAATACAAGGTTCTGATTTAGATGAGATGATTTCGTTTTCAGAAGAAGTCATCAAAACGGTAAAATCTGTTTCGGGAACATCGCAAGTAGAAGCGAGTGTAGAAGGTGGAAATCCAGAATTAGGGGTTAATATTGATCGTGATAGAATGTCAGAATTGGGTTTGACGCTTGATATAGTAGGTATTACGATGCAAAATGCTTTGACAGGAAACACTGACACAAAATTCAAAGACGGTGATTACGAGTACGATATTAGAGTACAGTTAGATGCATTTGATAAAAGAAATATGAATGATTTGGAGAATATCACATTCTTAAATAATCAAGGTCAGGTCATTCGTTTATCACAATTTGCAGATGTTGAAAATTCTCAAGGGCCTTCAAGATTAGAACGTAAAGACAAAATTACGTCTATGAATGTAGAAGCGCAAGTGATAGGAAAAGCTGTTGGTACAGTTAGTCAAGAGGTCGAAACCGCAGTTATGGCATTGGCTATGCCACAAGGTGTTGAGATGTCAATGGGCGGCGATTTAGAAAACCAGCAAGATGCTTTTGGTAGTTTAGCATTTGCTTTATTGACTTCTATTTTGTTGGTTTATTTGATTATGGTTGCATTGTATGATAACTGGGTTTATCCTTTTGTAGTGATGTTTTCTATTCCAGTGGCGTTGATTGGTGCATTCTTAGCATTAGCATTAGCCATGCAAAATATGAGTATTTTCGGAATGTTAGGATTGATAATGTTAGTCGGATTAGTGGTCAAGAATGCCATTTTGATAGTCGATTTTGTCAATCAATTGAAAGCCGAAGGCATGGATAGAAAGAAAGCCGTTATAGAAGGAACATTGGAGCGTTTTCGTCCAATTTTAATGACGACCATTGCGATGGTGATTGCGATGATACCGATTGCGATTGCAACAGGTGCAGGCTCGGAATGGAAAAATGGTTTGGCTTGGGTATTGATTGGCGGTTTGACGAGTTCTATGCTTTTGACAATGATTATTGTTCCTGTGATGTATCGTTTAGTAGATGATATGAGCGAATGGATTTCCAAAATTTTCAATAAAAAAACACCTGCAATAAAAAAAGAAACGATAGAAGATGATATTATGATGGCTGGATAACAGTCTGATGAAGATATTATTATTAGAGTAGATTTGGTACATATTACTTCCTTCTGTATTGTTAGAATGTTGATTGTTACATTCAGTGGGGAGTTTTTTTAAGAAAAAATAAATTCTAAAATATAAAAAGCTGCTGTGCGGACACACAACAGCCTGTTTTAGAGTTTGCATTTAATAATTTTTTAAACACAATAATTTTAAACACAGTAAAGATGAAAAATTTAAGTTTAATTTTTGCATTTATCGCGTTATTTTCTTTGGGTGCACAAGCACAAAGTATTTCAGTTGGTCTAAGAGGTGGTATTAATTTAACAACTAATGTTGGAGAAGATGTTTCTGAAGATAATAAATTTGTAACTGGAGCGAATTTCGCTATTCCTGTTGAGATTGGAGTTTCAGACAACTTTTCTGTTCAACCAGAATTACACTATATCCAAAAAGGAACTAAAGTTGAATTTTCAGACGATTTATATGCTTATAGCTTAACAAACTATTTTGAATTGCCTATTTTAGCAAAAGGAATGTTTGGCACAGAAAACATAAAAGGCTATGTTGCTGCTGGACCTACTTTGGGAGTTGCTTTTAGTCGTTTTGTTACACTTGTTAATGGAGATGAAAAAGAAAGAGAAAAAGCGGAACGTGATGATCAAGGAGAAGAAACAGATAATATTTTTGATTTCGGTTTAACTGGTGCAATTGGTGTTGAAATCAATGCAGGTCCAGGAGCATTTGTTATTGATGCACGTTACAACATGGACTTAAATGACAATACATCATTTGAAAATGACGCACCTGAAAATTATAATCCTACTAAAAATAGTGGAATTGGAATTTCAGTTGGTTATGTTATTAGTTTAGGAAAATAAAAATTTGATAAGAAATAAGGGGGCGTTGATAATTTTTGCCTTTTAGTCCAATGAGGCAACCACTGGATTAAAAAGTATTCATTCTGGCAAAAATTATCAATGAACCGAAAAAAGGATATAATTCAGTTTTTCGTCTATAATGAAGTAATGAACGAAAAATTGAATTATATCCTTTTTTTAAAACTAAAACGATCTTCTTTTTAGTTAGAATATTTAAAAAAAGCGAAAAAGTTACTTTGTAAAAGAGGAAATTTATCCTTATACGCATTTTTATTTCGCCCAAATGGATTAATAACGATTATTTAGACGAAATAAATTTGATGATTTTATAACGAGAAAACGCGGCTAAAATACCCTGATAATTCATCAATTAGAATATCTTTATCTGTTTCCGTTTCTACTCCTGCGATAATTTTAGCTAAACGTTTTTTATATTCCAATTGCATCATACGACCGATTTGTATGCGTTGTGCTTGAGGAGAACCAGCTCCATGCATACTTTCAGTCAGATAACCTACCGCATTACGACCTAAAGTCATATTTTCAATTAATCGGAGTACACGCATTCGATCTTCTGTCGGAACATCTGCTTTTCCACGCAAATATTTTCTTAATAATGCACCAATTTCGGGATGATTTAAATCTTTTTCGGAAGGTAAAGTCGCAACTAAACCACCAGCTAAATCCTGTGCTAATCGTCCGATTTCATAAGGCATTTTTGTTACATGATGTTTGCAAACATTAGCTAGCATTTCATCACAAATATACGCCCCAGATTTAGTTTCATAACCTTGATAAGATGCCGCAATTCCTGTACCATAAATTGTTTCGTTGAGATGCGTCATTTCGACTAACTTATCTTTAATATGAGAGGCTTTAGGAACGCCATTCATTTCTACAATCGCTGCGGATGCACCAATTAACACATCACCAACACCACTTTTACAAACATAACTTCTGCGATGATAAGTTGTAAATCTTTCAACAAGCATTGCTGCAAAATCATACTCACCATTCATGAAAACATACTCATTGGGAATAAATACATTGTCAAGAATGACCATTGCTTCTTGTCCGCCATATTTTGCATTTCCTGCATCAATACTACCGCCTTCCATGCTTCGAGTATCGCAAGATTGACGACCATAAATATAGGTAATTCCTTGTGCATCAACAGGTATAGCCCCAATGATAGCAAAGTCTTTGTCTTTTTCGCCAAGTCGCATTGTAGGCATCACGACCATCCAATGAGAATTGATACAGCCTGTTTGATGAGCTTTCGCACCGCTAATATAAACGCCTTTATCCGTTCGTTTTGTTACTCGAACAAACATATCTTGATCGGCCTGAAGACGCGGAGGTAAACTTCTATCGCCTTTAACATCAGTCATTGCACCACCAACAACATAGTTATATTGATGCATTTTGGTCAAGAAAGATTTCATTCGTTGATGATAGGTCGTTCCGTATTTTTCATCCATTTCAAAACTAACCGAATACAACGAATTAAACGCATCCATTCCTACACAACGCTGAAAACAAGTACCTGTTAATTGCCCAAGTTTACGTTGCATTTTATTTTGTAAAACTAAGTCTTCTACATTAGTACAAACATGCAAAAAACGGCTCACTCGTTCTCCTGTAAAAGGGGAAATAACAGAAGCCAACTCAGGAACTTTGATTGCTAAATCATAAGTTTTCGCCACAGCATTAATAGATGGACGAATCATTGGATGATCAACAGGTTCTTCTACTATTTCACCAAATAAGAAAACCCTTAATCCTCTTCCTCGAAGGGAATTAATATAATCCTCGCCAGTATGAATTTTCATGAGTTGATTGTTTTGTAAAGAAATCACACAAAAATAACCTACCCGTCTTGTTATGACTTTTATTTTTCACTACATAAAATGCGCCTTATGAAAAATAAAAGTCATCACTCAATCTTGGGTAAGGCATTTATTTCTTTGTTCCTAAATATGAAAAAGGTGAATTGCAAAAATTATTTATCCAACATAAGCCTGTCCGATAAACTCTGCTACACAAGCAGGTTTGGTTTGTCCTTGAATTTCAAAAGAAACAAGAACTTTATATCTAGCGCCGCCAGTAATTGTTTTATATGTCATCAAAGATACACGACCTCTTAACTTTGCACCAGCAGGCGTAGCATTTGGAAAACGAACTTTATCTAAGCCGTAATTTACGCCCATTACTACATCTTTTATACTAAAAGTCTCATAGGTAAATTGGGATGCTAACGACAATACCAAAAAACCGTGTGCGACGGTTTGTTTGTATGGAGATTGTTTTTTTGAACGCTCTACATCCACATGAATCCACTGATGATCTCCTGTTGCTTCTGCAAAAGTATTAATCTGATCTTGTGTGATAGTGACCCAATCCGTTAATCCTAATTCCTTACCAATATAATTTTCTAAATCAGCTAAATGCTCAAGTGCTGTAGAATAGGGAGTTGTTGTGATTTCCATTTGTTTATTTTTTAATATTTATTTAGTAGCTAGAAGCGAGGTTTCCATATAAAATACTGAAACTTACGTGCTTCTAACTACTAAACAATTTTTAATCATTTTTTAACTAAATTCCTAACTTGGATAAGCACCACCATTAGCATGAAGTGTTGTCCCACTGATGAAACCAGCTCCTTTTGACGCTAAGAATAGATAAGCATTTCCCATATCTTCAGGTGTACCGATGCGTGCGACAGGAATCATTTTGATACCCGCAGCAATGATGTGATCAGGAATACTAGCGGTCATTTCTGTTTCGATAAATCCAGGAGCTACACAGTTGACTGTAATACCATATCGACCAACCTCTTTACAAAGCGAGCGTGTAAAACCTTGAATAGCTGCCTTAGAAGCAGAATAATTCGTTTGACCAAATGCGCCAGCTTCAGCATTAACCGACGAAGCCGAGACAATACGACCATAACCAGCTGCTTTCATGTGAGGAAGTACAGCTTTAGCCGTTACAAAAAGGCTATTCACATTGACATTCATAACTAGATTCCATTCTTGTAAGCTCATTTTCATGAAAGAACGATCACGAATAATTCCTGCATTATTAATTAGAATATCAATACGCCCGTACTTTTCTATAATTTCTGCTACGGCACTATTCACTGAATCTGCTGATGTAACATCTACTTTCTGAAAGAAAATACTACCGCCATCTGCTTCAATAGCTTCTGCAGTTGCTGCACCTTGATCCAAAACATCCCATAAGGCAACAGTTGCGCCTGCTTCACAAAATACTTTACAAATACCTTCTCCAATGCCTCTTGCACCACCTGAAATAATGGCAACTTGACCTTCTAATTGTTTCATTTTAAATATGGTTGACTGATAAATAATGAAATTGATATACTAAGAGGAAAATAACAGCGTCATTTTTTTTGACAAAAATGATGGAATTATTTTCCTCTTGTTACTTGAATTGCAAAATACAGATTTCAGTAATAAATAAGGCTGATCCGCTATTATTTTTTAAGTTAAAGCTTTATTTAGACTGGTTTTATTAAAAAAATGATTGATTTATCCTGCGTTAAATCCTCCATCTACGACTAAATTTTCTCCATTGATATAAGAAGAAGCATCACTTAAAAGCCATAGAATAGTATTGGCGACTTCCTCAGGCTTTCCAATTCGTTTCATTGGTACTCGAATATTAGTAGAATAATCAATAATTTTTTGGGGAACATCATCGAGTATAGCGGTTTGAATAAATCCAGGACAAACCGCATTTATTCTTACATTATAAGCTCCATATTCTAAGGCAGCACTTCTAGTTAAGCCCAAAACCCCATGCTTGGCGGTAGAATAAACACTACCTGTAGCAACACCATTCAATCCAGCTAAGGAAGAAATATTAACAATTTTTCCGCCTCCTTTAGCCAGCATATATTTCAATTCTTCTTGCATACAGAAGAAAACACCAGACAAACAAATTCCGATAGTTCGTTCCCAATCTGCGAATTTGACTAAATGCATAGGTGCCATTGCGCCTCCAACACCAGCATTGTTAACTGCTAAATCTAATGAACCTTCAGTTGTGAAAATTGCCTTACAAACTTGAGTAACAGCTTCTTTTTTAGATACATCTAAAGTATAAAATTTGGCATAGCCACCAGCATCATTGATGAGTTGAGCTGTTTCTTGTCCTTTTTCTTTATTAATGTCAGTTACCATAACTTTTGCGCCATGCTGTCCTAATAAAAGGGCTGTTGCTTTTCCAATTCCCATTGCTCCACCTGTAACAAGAGCAACTTTATTTTTGATTGATTCCATATATATTAGAAAATTATTAATTATGCGAATTAAAAGTTGAAAATTGAGCGTTGAGAATGATTGTCAATAAAATACAAATTGTTATTTTTAAAATGTGATAATTGAAAAAGCTATTTTTAATATGAATTAGCAGATTTAAGCCTTTTTGGCTATAAAACTATTACTCCCTTATAGAATTTAAAGATATTTTAATTTATAAATGCTTAGCAATCAGAATTTATTGGTTTTATTTAACTCTTAATTCGCATTAATTGAGTTAGCTTTAGAAAAGAAGCGATTTTTGCCATTTCCTAAAGAATATTTGTTACTACAAGTCTATTAATAAAAATTGAATTATCGCATTAATACCATTTTACCAAATCCATTTTGAAAATAAGGCGTAGCTTTAGTATAAAAATTATCTAATTCTTCGCCATTAATTGTTGCAGTTACTCGATAAAGATACACACCATTCGCTAAACGATCTCCAAATTGATCTGTTCCATCCCACCTGTAATCCGTACGATTTTGACCAATGCGAATATTACCAAGCTCTTCTTTAGAAATTTCTTTTACTAATCGACCAGAAACCGTATAAATTTGGATACGCATATCATCAGGAATTTGATTTCCTGTTAGGGTAAAAACAAATTGAGTTGAAGTAGTGAAGGGATTTGGGTAATTTAAAACATAAGAAATCGAGGAAGCAGTGATGATTTCAAAACTGACCTTATAGTCAATACTTCCAGAAGCATTACCTGAACGATCTTGTGCTTGTACGATTAACTGATAAACTCCATCGATCTCAAATTTTGGATTGACTTCTAACTTAGCTAGATTTTTCTCCCTTAAATTATTTTCGTCTGCAGGATAAAAAATCATACTTTGCCCATCCATATAATAGCGTTGTTGTATGCCTACTGGATCAACAATCCATACTTTGAATAAAGCAGTATCATTGAGCGCGAGATATGGATTTTCATCCTTTAGTGCGATAAGAATTTGCGGTTGTGCTGACACAATATCTCCATCTATAATATGAGAACCATCAAAAGTAACATCTAATAAAGGGTGTCTTTGATCTTGCTTAACATAGAAAGATTGGATAGCTGTATTATTAAAATGATATAATTCAGGTTGGTCTTGATCAGGATTGACTTCAAAAGTAAAGGTATTTAATTCCTTTAAATCTTTAGTATCAAATTGAAAATTAGCCTTGAGTGTATCATTACTATTTAATAATTTTAATCGTTGACTATTAACAAACTGATTGTTATCCACATCAGTTATATTGTATTTAACCAAAATGCTATCCGTTTGATAATCGCTAATATTTTGTACTGCAATTTCAAAATTAAGGATTTCGCCACGCTGTAATGTATCATTATAAAAAGAGAAATGTTTATTTGGAACAATCGCCAACTCAGGAATGCCTTGATATAATACACGCCAATGTTTTAAATGAGCTGAACTTTTAGTCGCTGTATCTAAAGAATTGTATTTCAATTTAATATAAGGATATATAGTAGCATCAATCCCACTCAAAGTAGTATCAAAAGCGGCTATATTATTATAAATAATTTCCTCTGTCTTATCTGTTTTGATACCAATTACTTGAATTGAATAATGATCTTTATCAGGATGGTCAGGGGAAATAGCTTGCCATTTGAGGGTTTGCCAAGAAGAAGCAGGGCCAATAAGTGAGGATTCCACTGAGCCATTATCCCACGAACCAATGATAGGGACAGACATAGATATTTTTTCAGTAATGGTATCTGCTAATTGCTCGAACAAGGGGAGATTTACAATATTATCACTTTTTTGATAAAATAATATATAAGGTAATGAACCTTTAGTTTGTGTTGATCTAATTTCGGTTGCACCTTGATTTTCAAGTACTTGGAAGATATTTGTGTCGTTTATATTAGAACTATCTGCTGCCCAAAGATCTGGATAATAAGTATCCGTTTCATTGTCTTGTAAAGTCATTAATAGAACATAATTATTAATCGGTACGATATTTTCGAGAAAATTGACAACACTATCTCGATTGGCTTTTGTATCCGTTTTAAAAGCAAAAGCTTTATAACTACGACTGCCGTGTGTATTAATACTGCCATATAATCCTCCTGAAGGATTAAGCCAAGGTTGCGCAGTAAAAGAATCTAAGACGACAATAAAAAGATCTGTATTAGACATTACATTTTGTCGATATGTCTCTAGGAAATTGTTATTGAAAAAGCATTCTGTTTTATCTAAACCATTCGTATTGATTAAATTTTCTGCAATTAAATCCTTAAAATCATCAATGAATTCAATCGTTCGTGTATTACTTTTTAATCGCATATTAGAATATTGATCATCTTCAAATTGATAAAAATGTGATTGATTCCAGCCTTTAGGTATATTATTGATATAAATAAAAGAACTATTTTGCCATATATATCCAGCAGCAGAAATGCTATCAGGACTAACTCGCCAATAATAAACCACACTATCTTGATAAGTAATACTTGGTTGCCATTCGACTAGACCACCTGCTTGAGCAATAGAAGTATTTAATTTGAGTGGACTATTAAAATGGGGGGTAGTATCCAATTCAAAAATATACGTCCTCATTGGAGCAAGTGTATTTGTTGGTGCTGCTTTTAGTATTATATTTTGTTGCCCAACGATGCCGAAATTTATAGGAAAAAGTGGATTGATATTACTAGAAGTCATATAAACACGAACGCCTTCTGTCCCATTATTATCGACTAAAGTATTGTTACTTTCAGCTGCCAGAAGAGGTAATTCTTGTATTCGATCACCAAAATCAACTTCAATTTTAAAGGTATTCAATCCAATAGCTGTTTCTCCTAAAGTGGGCAAACGGTAGGATAGAAACTGACTAAATCCAGGCGCAGCAATTGTATCTATAACCAAATCAACGATATTGCCGTTTGGTAATTCTTGAATGATTTTTACTAAAATAGAGGTATCTTCTAAGTTTCTACCAATATTAACGACCTCAAAACTTAAATTAAAGCTATCCTCTTGAATATCAATTGAACTAGGAGTAAACTCTACTGAAGAGGCATCAATTAGATAATCAGGTGTTTCATGTGTATTAATGCGTAAAGCAGGATCGCCATGAATAGTCATTTGGCTTGTCGTATAACCTGTGCTGTTTTGTGTATTAATATTGGTAGCTCGCACTACATCACCAATGCCTTTATTATAATTATCGCCTCCTAATTGTTTATAAAATTCTTTTCCAAAAGTAGAAAGTGCAGGAATAGTTGCCAAACCTGAGGATGAAATGAAAGCTATCCCTCCTTTATTCTCCTCAAATATAAAATTCTCACTAATACCAGAAGCATTATCATGAATCCGACCAGAATAACAGCCATAAGACATAATAATAGGTAATCTTCCTTCATTTTCGTAAAAACCAGGCTCATCCAAACTAACATCAAAACCGCCAGCATAGGCATGTCCAAAAAATGTCATGACTGAAACCCCGTTATTGATTAGTTCTGTTAATTGTTCCGTTTGTGAAATTTGAATAGGATCGCCACTAGTTTTAAAAACGGAACTTACATTTCCGCCATATTGATTATTTTCAATAATACTTTTGAATTGATTTAATGAATTTTTAATACTTGATTGCTCTCCACTAGTATTTCCGCCACCTAAATGTGCTATCTTTTTCATCCAGCCTTTTGCCGCTAGAGTCTGAGGTAGGTTAGCCGAATTTTCATATAGAGTTACTTTTCTTAGGTAAGTATTGACTTGATTCGGTGTCGAAGCGGCTAAACGCCCAATCGAGAAAATGGGAATATTATTGTTAGGTGCACTAAATAACAAATTGTCTGCTCCAACAAAACCATAAGTAGGGATGAAAAAATTATGATAAGCGGCAGCATAATCTGCATCGGTTCTAATATTTGAATATTCGATACCTTTCCCGATTAGAAAAACATATTTTGGACTAGTCCAATTTTTTTTAATATAATGTGAAAAGTTCCGAATAGAGATTGGATGACGAGCAACACCATAAGCGAACTGTTCATATAAGTCTTCTATGTCAACTAAAACTGCATTATAACCTCCACCTGTAACTGAGCTTCTATAATCAACATATTTTTGAGCCCAATTTGTACCATTATTAGGATCATTATATAATCTTTTATTAGAAATAACAATATAGTTTCCATCCATTTGTGCGAAGTTGACAAAGTTGGTCGGTATCAAAGAAGTAACATTCTGAATGGCAGAGGAAGGGTTGAAAAGTAATAATTGTCGTTTTTCATTAGAAGGAGGTAGTAGAAATTGAACTAAATTATTAGTCGCATCATAGGTTGTTGTGATGGTAATATTATTAGTTAAATCGTATAAAATTGGACTAGCTCCAGTTGCATTAAAATTTTGAATTTCTATATATTTATCCGTCGTACTAGCTTCAATTGAGAATTGAAATTGATCTCGATTATCAAAATTGAATTCACTAGGGTAAGTCAATCGGAAAAAAGCTATACCTTGTCGATCTCGATTATCAAAATTATTTTCAACCCGTAAGGCAGTAGAAGGAAGTAATGTAGCAGTTGGTACAGTGATTGAATAATCTTTTAATTTAAAACCAGTATAACTTTCATCAATATAGGTTGTCCCATTTAATTTTATTTTTTGATTATGTATTCCGTCTTCCTTTACGGCTAGTCGTATTCTAAAATGACTATTAACAGAGCCAATTGTATAAATGTGTGGCACATTGAAATTGATCGTTCGAGTGGCTTTAAAACTACTTAGAAAGCCATCTATGTCATAATAAGAATCATAAATATAACCGCTAGAACGTTTTTTGATCCAAGTTGAATGAAACTCTTGAAGCTCTTCTCGAAGAAAATAAGCCTCTTTTACAGGAGGATTTGTTATATTGTTATTGATGGATTGATATCTAAGTCCAGTTGTAGCACTATTCCAAGTCAAGTAATAGGCAGAAGTATCTGTCACTAAACTATAATAAGGATTGAGCAACTGTGTGGTTGGGTTCTGAAATAGAAAAGAGTCAATAGCTGCTCTGTTTTGTTGACCATAAAACTCGATATAATCGCTAGTATTGAAGGCGTTATCTGTAGATGTTCGAAGCGGGATTTCTTTTCCTAAATGAAAAATTTGATAATTTAGACCAGTTAAACTGCCTGTTGGAACACCAGCATTCGTTAATGCAGTTTGGTCAATGCGATAAACACCGTCGGTTGAGATCTGAATTTTTAAGTAAGATTGGCTATGATTAATCCATTCATTTCCGTAAAGTGTATCGTTTCCAACGATCATTTGGGCAGTGAGATGAGTTATTGAAATGCTCAAAATAATGGCTATACTAATGATATTCTTCATACTAAATATAGGTTTCTTTTTAAACGTAAGAGTCTTTGTCGATTAATGTTATTATGCCCATGAAATCATTTTCTTAACCCATACTTTGTTAGTGTTTTAACTAAAAAAATATAAAATTAAAATCTGTAATTCCTGACTACAAAAACCTTTGTCTATAAAGACTAATTTATTTTTTAATCTCCTCCCTTATATTTTTGTTTAAATCCTTTGGTATCTTGTTTTAGTCTTCAAATTTACAATATTTTCTACTATCCAAGTTTAACTTTGATTAGTTTTTTACTATTCTGTACGTTTTTGGACTCTCACTTATCTGTTTTATCCTATAAAAAATCAAAAATATAGGAAATTACCTAATCGGAATATGAAATGTATGTAAAATATTCGCTTGAAAAAGGCTAATTTAGTCAACAAGTTGAAGAACTTAGGTTGAATTATTTTACTTATTTTATATACTCATTGTACTTATTTATATCTAACTAAATGAAAAACAAAACCGTATTAATCACGGGCGCAAATGCTGGAATTGGAAAATTTACAGCTTTAGGTTTAGCCAAGCAAGGGGCAAATATTATCTTACTTTGTCGAAGTAAAGCCAAAGGAAAAGTTGCTCAAAAAGAAATTAAGCAAATTGCGACTGGTTCTGTCGAGCTTATTTTATGTGACTTAGGTGATTTTAGTTCTATTCGTCAAGCTGTGGCTCAATTTACGAAAATGCATCAGCAGTTGGATGTGTTAATCAATAACGCAGGTTTAATTACGTCTTCATTTGGAACGACCAAAAACGGTTTTGAATTACAATTCGGAGTGAATTACTTGGGACATTTTTTATTGACGAAATTGTTATTAGATCATTTGAAAGCTGCTCCAAGTGCTAGAATTATTCATGTTTCTTCCATGATTCATCAAAATGGAAAGATTGATTTTGATAGTTTTCAAAATCGACCTAGGCAATATGGTAGTATGAAAGCTTATGCACAATCAAAATTGTGTATGATTTTATTTAATAAAGAATTATCACGAAGATTAATTGATACAAATATAACAACGAACGCTTTGCATCCTGGAGCTGTTGCTACTTCTATCGCTAATAAAAACACAAGTCGTTTGCTTTCTTTCTTTTGGAGTTTGGGTAAAGTATTTTTCATCTCTCCTCAAAAAGGCGCAGGAACTTCTATTTATTTGGCGAGTTCTCCCAAGGTTGAAGGTGTTACAGGTAAGTATTTTGATAATAAAAAAGAGAAAAAAACGGCTGCTTTGGCAGATGATAATGAATTATGTGCAAAGCTTTGGGAGGTAAGTGAGGCATTTATAAAAGAAAACAAAATTTTTGTTTAAAGAAACTCTTATTTGTAACAACTATTTTACTAAAAAAACTTTTCTATCTTTAGTCTATTATATATAGTATTGTATATTTGTTACTAAATTAGAAAAAAATTATTCAAACATCTAAAAACAGCTTTAAGTCGGAATGTAGGAATGAATTAAA
>CAKZLL010000344.1 GCA_937125475.1 uncultured Saprospiraceae bacterium
CCTGCAAACAATACCGCTTCATGAAAATTATTGGGTTGTTCATTATAAGTTGGAGGAATATTTATTGTACCAATATTTGCTCTTGCTATTTCCACGCCATTCAAATATGCTACAAATGCGTCATCATAATCCGCATCTAGAATAAGCCTTGTAATATCTGACAAGTCCACCACATCAAAATCATGACGAATGTAAACGCCTTGAGATGCAGGAAGTACTGTATTATCATCATTATCATCATAACCGATTCCGCCTTGACCTGTTTGCCAATTTGTTGGCGAAAAGCTAGGTTGATTCCAATTAGAAGGCGCAGCAGTATTATTAGCAAGGTAGTGCCAAGTATCCGTTTCAAAAACAACCGTTTCCCAATGATTAATTGACGTTAATTGACTAATTCCCAAAAAAGGTAATAAACAAAAACTAAGACACAACAAAAACCTAGAGTATAACATGTAATACTTTTTTAAAACTTCAACAATTGTATTTTTTTAATAAAATAGAGAATAGTTAGAGCAAAAATATAAAACATTAGCTTAGGAAAAGTAATAAGGTTTGTTCTGCTTTATAAATGACAGATTAATGCTATTTTTGTAGGACATTTTTTTTATATTAATCATATTCTATCTATCTTTCACTTCAATATGGCAAAAGAAATAAAAGACAAACAATTCATATTTGAACGATATATTCAAAAAGGAATTGATCGTTACAAAGGCGTGGAGAACAAAGAAATTCAACGACATTTAGATAATGCAGATTGGAAATTCACTGCCTATTTATTTGAAGATCAACGGGTTTTATTAGTATATCATGATGGTTCTTATGGCGTATTGTACCGCAATGCAGCTTATTTATATGAATTAATGGATTAGTAATTTATGTATTTGCTGTTATTCCTTGTGCTATTTCAGCAGCATGTTTGAGATTCATTTCTTCTAATATTTGCTTCACTCTTTTTTCGAATTGTGCTTTCTTTAGTTTTATCTTTTCTAATGCCTGATAAAATTCTGCTAGATTGAGTTGATACTTTGGAAAAAGTCCTTTCTCTGTTTGTGTATAATCTGAAAATTCGATAATAGTATTTTTTCTTCTATAAAAAATCCATGGATGACCAATCCATAGCATGATCCATTTATCTTCTGGCGCTGTTTTAATTTCTTCCCAATTCGATATATCTCCTAAATCGGTGCAGCAAGTTGGCTCAATAATTACCTTATTTTCATATTCCAAAACTAATCCACCATGCAGAAAAACCTGCTCGTCTTTATATTCTTCCCAGTTAATTTCATTGATATTTTTCTCTAAAAGCACCTCTAATTCTTTATCAAGAATAATGGTAAGTGCTTCGTCACTAATAGTTTCGACATCAACAAAGTAAGAATTTTCTTTAATCGGTTGTAGATTTTCTAAATTACTTTCGGTTAAGCATTTTAACCAATATGTTTTCTGATCAATTTTATTTTTTAGATATTCATCTTGATACAAATTTCCATTTAAAGCGTATTTCTTAGGTCCAATTTCGAGGACTATATTCAGTCTCATTTCTGTGATTGTTTTTAATGAAAAAAATTTGATGAAAGGAATTTAAATATATTTCTTGATAAAAAAAATGTTATATTTATTTCATTATAAACTAAAAAATTGAACCATGAAAAAAGCATTTTTTTTATTATTAATTGGATTAGTATTTTCCTGTACTAGTCAAAAAGCTATTCCTAAAAAAGCACAAGACGAAAAGGAAGTTGTTGTTGAAGATATGGCTAAATACAGAGAATTTATAAAACAAGCCGATCAACTCTATGAGACTAAAGAATATCCCAAATCCGCTAAAATGTATCAAAATGGATTTGATGCAATCGGAGGAAAAGCATTTCCAAATGACAGATATAATGCGGCTTGTTCTTATGCTTTAGCAAATGATAAAAAAAATGCTTTTTATCATTTATTTCGATTAACTGACGGAAAACCAAAGTATAGTAATTTAGCTCATATTACCACTGATACCGATTTGAATAGTTTGCACTCCGATAAACAATGGGAAAAATTAATTGCAACAGTCAAGGCAAATAAAACATTTAAAGAAAAAGATTTAGATAAACCTTTAGTCGCTACTCTCGATGAAATATACGTTGAAGATCAAACTTATAGAAGACAAATAGGAGAAATTGAAAAAAAATATGGTCGCAAGTCTGATGAGATGAAAGCCCATTGGAAATTGATCAACGAAAAGGATTCTATTAATTTGATCAAAGTCAGAAAAATATTAGATGAAAGAGGTTGGTTAGGGTCTAAGATAATCGGAGCGCAAGGAAATACTACTTTGTTTTTAGTCATTCAACATTCTGATCTTGAGACACAATTAAAGTACCTACCAATGATGCGCGAAGCAGTTAAAAAAGGAGATGCTCGTGGAAGTAGTTTGGCACTTTTAGAGGATAGAACAGCATTAGGACAAGGCAAACGACAGATTTATGGTAGTCAAATTAGTGTAGACCAAGAAACAGGCGAACATTATGTTTCTCCATTAATTGATCCTGAAAATGTTGATAAAAGAAGAGCAGATGTAGGACTTGGAAAGCTTGCAGATTATGTAAGTCATTGGGATATGACGTGGGATGTTAAAAAACATAAAGAACGAACAGCTAAGATTGAAGCTAAAAAGAAAAAATAACAATAGCACTTCCTAACCGCTTTTAGACGGCTATGGAAGATATTTTATGTTATAAAAATAAATATTAAATGCTAATCCATCTATAAAATATGGATTAGCATTTAATATTTAGGAAGGAAAATTGATAAAAATTGTTGATATGATTTGAATAGTCATTTGAAAAATAATACAAATATATAACTAATGAAACTTTGTCAATCGCAACAAGTTTTTAATTCTATATATTTGTTGTATTATAGAAATATTCCTTCTAAACTAAAATTCCAAAAAGAACCAAAACTGACCAATATGACGATTCCAAAATTTGATGAAATACAAATTCCTGCTTTAGAAATTTTAAGTGATGGGGTTCCAAGAAAGAGAATTGAAATAGAAGAACCACTTTCAAGGCATTTTCAATTAACTGATGAAGAGAGAAACAAAATGTATGCCTCAGGAAATGGACCTGTTTTTATGGATCGTGTACAATGGGCATTGAGTTATTTGAATATGGCAGGTCTTGTAACAAAACCAAAGCGAGGACTCTATAAAATTAATGATGAAGGAAGAGCTATATTAAAAAAACCAACTGAACTTAAACAATACATAGCAGATAAAATACAGAAAAGAGAGCCAACCAAAAAGAAAAATTCAAGCTCAAAGCCAGTCCAAATTGAGCAAATTGAAACAGACTCAACCCCTGAAGAGGCGTTGTATGGATCATATCAAGGGATTCGAAAATCTGTCTATAGGGAAATAATTGATACAATTTTATCAAAACATCCTCGTGAATTTGAAAAATTAGTTGTTCAACTTTTACAACGTATGGGTTATGGTGGTGAAATTAAAAATTCTGGACAAGTAACACAATATTCGAATGATAAAGGAATAGATGGAATAATAAGAGAGGATATCCTTGGTTTTGGAAGAATTAATATTCAAGCAAAAAGATATGCCATTGACAACAAAATCCCAAGAGAAGATATTCAAAAATTTGTAGGTGCTTTAGCTGTTGCGCAATCAGATAAAGGAGTATTTATAACAACTTCGGAATTTACAAAAGGTGCATATAATTACGCGGAGAGTCTTAATTTTTCGACCAAAATTGTGCTAATTAATGGTGAAAAATTAGCTGAATACATTTACAATTTTAATCTAGGAGTGCAAACCGAGCGAATAATTGAAATAAAAAAATTAGATAGTGATTATTGGGATAATATGGCAGATGATAAATAGGAAATAATGAAGGCAAAATTATTCAAAATAAATAT
>CAKZLL010000345.1 GCA_937125475.1 uncultured Saprospiraceae bacterium
GTATCTAAATGTCGCCAACTACGTAATTTTTCATGATCATGGACAGAACATAGCCTTTTATAATGCTTACAAGGAAATTTGTTCCCAGAAGCGTGGGGTAACATTAGATGAAAACTTTTATCTTTTGACTCTATTTTTGACGATGTTATTTCTCATGGTAATTCGATCCCTAGTATCTGGGAATAAAAATTTGTAACTTCCATAACACAAATTTAAATACTTTATTCATAACCCACACTTTTTACCGTAGTGCAGCTATTTTCGGTTTTAAATAAAACGTATATGATAAAATAAAATAATTTCATTTTACGCCCTAAATGTAATTTTGGGCAATTTTCAAAATCCTTTTTTATAGTTTTCTAGAGTAAAATCCTTTACAAAAGCTATTGATTAATAAAATTTAAGAAAAGTTTTGCTATCTAGAGTTGATTTCAATTTCTAAAACGTTTAAAATTAAAGAAAAACAAAAATATATTTTTAAATCATATTAATTTTTTTTCAAACCGAAAATAGCTGACCGTAGTGCCAAAAAATGGTAATATTTTCAAGTATTTATCAATCAAAATAGGCTTTATTAGCTGTTTTTATTAAAAAATAAAAAAAAGATTTTCTTAATTTGCTCTCATTCTATTACTTTTAGTTTTTAGAGCTATTTAGCCAAGCACTAATCATTTAAATTATAAAAATGAGTATAGCAAATCGAGAAAATATAGGTCGTCATTCGACTACTGATGAAGTATTAGCAGGCATTGATTTAACGGGAAAACGTATATTAATTACAGGTGGTTCTAGTGGATTAGGTGCAGAAACTGCAAGAGCTTTGGCATCAAAAGGCGCTCATGTAGTCATTACAGCACGCAATACAGTTGCAGGCGCAACTGTTGTAAAAAGCATTATCGAAAGTACAGGAAATGCTAATGTAGAAATGATGTCGGTCGAATTAGGATCTTTGAAAAGCATAAGGGCTTTTGCAGGACAATTCCTAGCTAAATATGACACATTAGATATTTTGATTAATAACGCTGGAGTAATGGCGTGTCCGCACAAAACAACCGAAGATGGTTTTGAATTACAGTTCGGTGTCAATCATTTAGGACATTTTTTATTAACAAAATTGATAACACCTGCTTTAGTCAAAGCGGATAACGCACGAATAGTTTGCCTCAGTTCAATGGCGCATCATATGTCTCCTGTTGTTTTTCAGGATATTCAATTTGAGCATCGCGAGTATAATTCATGGGCTTCTTATGGTCAATCGAAATCAGCTAACGCGCTTCATGCATTAGGTTTAGATGAACGATTGAAAAACCAAGGTGTTCGGGCTTTTTCGGTGCATCCTGGGGTTATTGAAACTAATCTAGGCCGTCATTTGCCAGAAGAAGATTTGAAAAGGTTAGAACAAATGAAACCGATCCAGAAAACCATACCGAGTGGCGCAGCAACTTCCGTTTATGCAGCGACTGCACCAGAATTGGATGGAAAAGGCGGGCTTTATTTAGCGGACTGCCAAATTGGAACGGTTCAAGATGAAGGCAGGGTAGAAACGTTCGTACGATCTTATGTGATGAATAAAGAAAGTGCTAATCGCCTTTGGGAAATTTCTGAAAAAATGACTGCTTAATATGAAAGAGAAAGTGATTGATTTTTTAAATAAAAGAAGACCTCAGTTTTTAACGGATTTGGGTGGTTCGATTATCGATGTCGATCTGGAAACAGGAACTTGTGAAATGGAATTTAATGTGAGTGAACGCTATTGTCACAGCATTGATATTATACAAGGCGGATTTGTAACGGCGATGTTAGATGCAGTATCTTCTCATGCTGTTTTTGTTAAAAAGGCTGAAATTAGAGCAGTTTCTACGCTCGAATTGAAAGTATCTTTTTATGAACCAAGTCGAAAAGGTAAATTAAAAGCCGTTGGAAGAATCGACAAAATGGGGAGAAGCATTGCTTTTTTGAGTGGAGATTTATATAATGAAGCCAATCAACGGACGGCAAGTATTGTTGCAACAGCTAAAATTTCTTATCCTAAATCCTAGAATTTATTTGTTCTTTTTATGAAATTAGTAACTATTCAACAGGCTGAATAGTTACTAATTTTAATAATAACTACCTATCAAATTGATGAATTTACAAACTAAAATTACTATTCCTTCTCCTTCTTTTCAAATTACTCATAAGGACAAAATAATGAGCATTGGCTCTTGTTTTGCTCAAAATATGAGTGCTTTTTTAGTTGATAGTAAATTCCAAATTCAATCTAATCCATTTGGTATTTTATATCATCCTCTAGCGATTAGTAAGGCATTAAATGCGATTATAGAAAATAAAAGCTACCATATTGATGATTTGTTTTATCATAATGAGCGTTGGCATAGCTTCGATCATCATAGTGATTTTTCTCATCCAAATAAAGAAATAGCGTTACAAAATATTAATACACATATTCAAGAAGCACATCAACATTTATCACAATCCAATGTTTTGATTATTACTTTGGGAACTGCTTTTGCCTTTTTTCAAAAAGAAAATCAAGAAGCTGTTGCGAATTGTCATAAAGTTCCTTCCACGTTTTTTGAAAAGAGAATGACGAGTATTTCGGAAATTATCGAAGCACTTGGAAATGCCATAAAAACAGTGCAAGTACTACGCCCAAATTTAAATATTATACTGACTGTCAGCCCAATACGGCACATGAAAGAAGGTGCAATTAATAATCAAAAAAGTAAAGCTACATTGCTTTTGGCTATTCATGAATTAGTCAAAAACTTGCCTAGAATTTATTATTTTCCAGCTTATGAACTCGTTTTGGATGAATTGCGTGATTATCGTTTTTATGCCAAAGACTTAATTCATTTAAATGAAATTGGGGTAGAATATGTGAAAGAAAAGTTCTTTAATACCTTCTTTTCTTCTGTTACTCAGCAACATATTAATAATTTTGAAAAATTAAGAAAAGCTTTTGCTCATCGTCCTTTCAATCCAAATTCGGAGCAACATCAAGCATTTTTAAAAAAACAATACGCATTAGCGGCAAGCTATCAGAAAAAATTCCCTTATTTAGATTTTTAATTTCCATTGCCTTGTGTAAATAACACTAAAAACATATTAAATTATTTTTGATATAAATAAAAATAATATTTATCTTTAAGCAGTTTTCAACTAATATCCAATAAATAATAGATAAATATTAAATTATATATGTTAAGCACAAATCACCAACGCAATATACCAACAGTCTTATTATCTGATTTTACTCATGAGAATGTTAATGAGGCATTTGGTTTGCATCAAGAATTTAAAAAATCAGGCTTGTTAGAGAAATGGATTAAGCGCGCGCGTACGATTGAAATTTTGATAGAGGAAAAAGCGAAGCTGACCAAATTGCAAGACAAGCTATTAATATATGGGAAAGCATGGAATGTTCAAGAATTGAAAGAGCGTTTCATTGCCCCGATTACTGAAATGGTTGATTTTTATGATTTTCAACTTAAATATGGGGCTTTTTCTGATCGAACAGTCGAAGCAACTATTCATAATACACGGGTGATAGGAAAGGTCGATTGGATCGTTGCAAGCGGTCAATACCAACCTAAACAGCCGTTTTTATTTTTAAATTCTCATACACACGATAGTAACAAAGGAGTTGATCCTGTTGGTCAAATTTTATCTACGCTTTACGTTGCGAAGGTATTGAACCAAACGCCTGTAAAACCGAGTTTATTCAATCCTAATCCGAGGATTTTTAATAGTATTCCGTTGTATGGTGTTTACGTGATTGGTTCTCTTTGGTATTTTGTGCGTTTAGACGATGATCAATATTATATTTCGCCTGCTTATGATGCAACTTATACCGAAGAATTGCACAATATTTTTAGAATGCTCAAGGCACAAAAATCTATGGTGGAAGACATCATTCA
>CAKZLL010000346.1 GCA_937125475.1 uncultured Saprospiraceae bacterium
CAAAAGTAAATGGTTTTAAAAGATAATCTGCAATATCTAATTCATATCCTTTTAATGCATATTCATCATAAGCAGTAGTAATAATTACTTTTGGTCTCGTTTGTATAACCTCCAAAAACTGTATTCCCGATAATCTTTTCATTCTTATATCAAGAAAAATCAAATTTATTCTATTTTGCTTCAAATACCCAATTGCATCTACTGCATTATCAAATGTTTTCAACAAATTTAGATAATCAACTTGCTTTATAAGCTCCTTAATTTTTTTTGCTGCAAGCGGTTCATCCTCTATGACAATACAATTAATTTTCATGAATTTCTAATTCTAGTTGAACGTAAAATATGGAATTATCCGAAGTGATAGATAATTGATGTCTATTTTTATAAATCAAATCTAATCGTTTTCTTACCGTTGAAAGACCAATACCATGACCTTTATCTTTATCTATTTCAGTTGCATCAAATTGATTTTTGCAGGTAAAAACCAGCTTTTTCTCGCTTATATTAATGATGATTTCTATCCCGTTTTCAATCGTTGAATCTACTGAATGTTTAAATGCATTTTCAACAAATGGAATTAAAATCATAGGCGCTATTAAAATTTCTTTACAATCGCCATTAATAGAATAATTGAGGAAGTTAGAATTTTTTAATCTTATTCGTTCTAAAGATAAATAGTTTTCTAAATGGTCTAATTCTTTCTGAAACAAGATAAAATCAGACTTAGCATCATTCAACATATAACGCATTATATCTGACAATTTAATCAATGATTTGGACGCTTTCTCTTGATTATCAAAGATTAATGCATCTATGTTGTTCAGTGTATTAAATAGAAAATGAGGATTTATTTGGCTATGTAATAATGCTAAATTACTAGTTAAATTTTCTTTTTCTAACGTGATCAGGTCATTTCTTTTATTAAACCAATCAATAAAAAATCGAAATAAACAGCCAATTATTATCCATAAAAAAACAGAAGAAATAGGAGCTAAAGCATAAGCAAATACCTTTTTTGATAAAAGAAATAGCATAATATAAATAGAGGCTATTCCTAAAACGGACATCAACAATGTCTTTTTCTTCCATTTTATCTTCATTATTACAAAATATCCAATGTAGAATAATATTGGAGATAAAAACGCTAAATACAAAGCAATCTGACCAAATTCAAGAACCGACAAAAACCTCGTGATAATCGGAGTAACAAATTTTGTAGCTAATATTATTATCCAAAAAATAATATGCGCATAAATAATAACTGACTTTTTCATGTTTTTAATTTTTAATTAATTATTACTTCAAAAGTCCGTTATTACATTTTCAATTAATAGTTTGATATACCTTTCAAGATATTACCTCGACACTTCCTCTATTTTAATCTATTGTTTTAATTATCAAATTCTAAGACCTAATTCCAGCGGCTAAAGGCGATAATGGCTCGCCTTTGGGCAGTCGCCCTTGGACGATTGGCATAGAAAAGGTCTTGATTTTTGGCAAAACATATTGACCAAATAACTTACACTCGTCTAAATGCGGATACCCCGAAAAGATAAAAGCCCGAATACCCATATCCATATACCGCTGGATTTTTGCCAATACTTGATCTGGTGTTCCGACAATTGCCGCCCCACAACCTGAGCGCGCTCGACCGATCCCCGTCCAAAGTCCATCCTCTACAAAACCATCATTATCAGCTAGTTTGCGCATTTCTGTTTGGCGCGATACGCCGTAAGATTTACCATCTAAAGCCCGTAATCGAATTTCTTCACCGCGTTTATCATCTACAAATGACATTAATTTTCGAGCAGCAGTTTTTGCTTCAGCTTCTGTTTCACGAACAATCACATGAACGCGCAAACCAAAATCAACGACGCGCCCATAACTTGCAGCTTTTACACTCATGTTAGTCATAAGCTCTTGCAAACGCGTTTCCGTTTCTGGCCACATCAAGTAAACATCGCAATGTTCGGCACACAAATCAACTCCAGGAGGAGAATAACCGCCAAAATATAATAATGGACCACCATTTTGTTGATAAGTTTTCATCGGTGCAGTCGACCCTAGTTTCAAGTTGTAAAACTCTCCTTTGAAATCAATGTGATCTTGTGTCCAGCCTTGTTTGAGAATTTCAATCACTTCTCTTGACCGCTGATAACGAGCCGCAGAACTCAAATCCGTCCCTGGTAAATTGGAAGAAATAATATTGATAGTCAAACGCCCTTTCAAAATATGATCAAGTGTCGCGATAGCTCGCCCAAGCATAGGCGGATGAACTTCTCCGCATCGAATAGCCGTTAATAAATTGATTTGTTGTGTCAAAGGTGCAACGGCAGAAGCAAAAGTCATCGTATCTTGCCCTACTTGATAGGAAGACGGACAAAGGATATTCCGATATCCCAAACGGTCAGCAGTCAATAAAACATTAGAAGTATTGCTCCAATCGCTTTTGTATCTAAGATCGTGTTTGCTCAAATATTCATCATCGCCATTACAAAGCGGTGCAAACCAAGACACTTCCGCACCTTCAAGGTGTCGAGATCGTACTTTTATCATTTAATTCTAGTTGATTGATTGTTTAATTATGGTAAATATACAAATTGAATATTTTTAAAAGGTAAGTAACCTTCCAAATTTATTTGCGGTATTAAAATTTATATATCGTACTCAGTAGTATTAAAAATTTCTTTTAAAACAAAGGAGCTTTGTAATATGCCAATATTATCTATTCTAGATAGTTTAAGCCTAATAAATTCATGATAGGTACTTAAACTTTCAACGTGTATTTTTAAAAAAAAATCAACTTTTCCTGCCATATGATAGCATTCCTGAACTTCTTTAAGTGCTCTAATTTGTTTATCGAATTTATCAATAAAACCTTCATTATGATAACGTAGAGACACCATACAAATAGCTGTAACAGGCTTTTTCAATTGTACTTTATCAAGAATAGCTACATATTTCTTGATATATCCTTTTTTTTCTAATCGTTTAATCCGTTCATACACAGGAGAAGCGGTTAGATTAAGTATTTGAGCAACTTCTTTGGTTGTTTTTTTAGAATCTTTTTGTAAAATTCTTAAAATTTGAAGATCAACATTGTCTATTTTTTCCATATCGCAGATAAAATTACTTTTTAAAGTGTTCTTTAATACAAAAAAAAGATAATAATTTAATTCAATTCAATATTCACAGTTAAAAACACTTATTTTTTAAACTATCAAAGTGTTTTTAACTTAAAAGATGTTATTATCCTTAATTTTATTCTATAAAATCATTTAAAAATGGGAATAGATAAAATTTTAATAACAGGTGCTGGAGGGCAGCTAGGAACAGTCTTGACTAAAGAATTACAGAAAAAATATGGTTTAGACAATGTAGTTGCCTCAGATTTAAAAATGAAACCAAACTTTGAGGGTTGTTTTGAAATTGTAGATGTTACCGATCTTCATGCGCTCAAGAAGTGTGTATTAAAACATAAAATTACTCAAATATATCATCTAGTTGCTATTTTATCCGCCAAAGGAGAAGCCGATCCTTTACGAACATGGGATATAAATATGAAATGTTTGTTTAATGTATTAGAAGTTTCAAGATTATGTAACGTTAATAAAGTATTCTATCCAAGTTCTATTGCGGTATTTGGCGATGAAATAGAAATGGACAATACGCCTCAATCACCGAATCTAACTCCGCTAACTGTTTATGGAATGAGTAAAGTTGCTGGAGAAAATTGGGTCAATTATTATTATAAAAGATATGGCTTAGATGTCCGTTCCATACGATATCCAGGCATAATCGGGTATCAATCCATGCCTGGAGGCGGCACAACAGACTATGCGGTAGATATTTATCATAAAGCAGTTAAAGAAGAACCTTTCAGTTGTTTTTTAGAAGCCTCAACACAATTACCATTAATTTATATGGATGATGCCATAAGAGCAACCATAGAATTAATGGATGCACCTGCTGAAAAAATAAAGATAAGAACAGCTTATAATTTAGCTGGTTTATCTTGTTCACCCGAAGAATTATATGCAACTATAAAAAATATATATCCTAACTTTGAAATAACTTATAAACCTGATTTTAGGCAAGCTATCGCAGATTCTTGGCCTAACACTATTGATGATAGTTCTGCAAAAAATGATTGGAATTGGAAACCAGCATTTGATTTAGAAACTATGACACAGATAATGATAACAGCATTAAAAAAAGAGTATAAAACTGTAACAGTTTAAATAAAACTAATTATGTACGGAAAAGTTAAAGAGCATTTACAACAAGAAATACAGCTTATAAAAGATAGCGGATTATATAAAGATGAACGCATCATAACAACATCACAAGATGTAGTGATTAAGGTTTCTACAGGAGAAGAAGTGATCAATTTTTGCGCTAATAACTATCTAGGTTTATCAAACAATAAGGAAGTTATTCAAGCGGCTAAAGATACTTTAGATACACACGGTTTTGGAATGTCTTCCGTTCGATTTATTTGTGGTACTCAAGATATTCACAAAAAATTAGAAGCAAAAATAGCAGAGTTTTTTCATTGTGAAGATACTATTCTTTATGCTGCTGCTTTTGATGCAAATGGTGGTGTTTTCGAGCCTTTGCTTACCAAAGAAGACGCAATTATTTCAGATTCATTAAATCATGCGTCAATTATTGATGGCGTTCGTTTGTGTAAAGCAGCTCGTTATCGTTATAATAATAACGATATGGTTTCTTTAGAAGAACAATTAATTAAAGCGAATGAACAAAATCATCGTTTTAAAATCATCGTAACAGATGGCGTTTTCTCTATGGATGGTGTCGTTGCCGAATTAGGTCAAATATGCGATTTAGCAGACAAATATGATGCTTTAGTAATGGTTGATGAATGTCATGCATCAGGTTTTATCGGCAAAACTGGTCGTGGAACTATTGAACTAAAAGGCGTACTTGGAAGAGTAGATATTATCACTGGAACATTAGGAAAAGCGCTAGGCGGTGCAATGGGCGGTTTTACGACTGGTAAAAAAGAAATCATAGAAATATTACGTCAACGCTCTAGACCTTATTTATTTTCAAATTCTTTAGCTCCTGCCATCGTTGGTGCGTCTTTGAAGGTTTTTGAAATGATAGAGAATGATACTTCTTTGCGTGATAAGCTAGAAGAGAACATGATTTATTTTAGGTCTGAAATGGAAGCGGCGGGTTTCGATTTAGTTGGTGCTGATGCGGCAATTGTACCAGTCATGTTATACGATGCTAAATTATCTCAAGTTATGGCAAATCAATTGCTAGACGAAGGTATTTATGTGATCGGCTTCTTTTATCCTGTCGTTCCTAAAGGTAAGGCTAGAATTAGAGTGCAATTATCGGCAGCTCATACAAAAGAACATATAGATAAAGCAGTTAGTGCTTTTATTAAGATTGGGAAGAATTTGAAGGTTATTGAATAAAGTTACTTATAAAAATAACTAAAACCTAGAGGTCGGATGCTTTGAAAGCATCCGACCTCTAAATTCTGATCATTGTTAATCATATTCATCCTCAATTTCTCCAAATATTTCTTCTAAAATATCTTCGAGTGCGATTAATCCAACAGTTTTTCCTTGATGTTTGATGATACCGATTGATGTATTTTTTTTCATTAATTCATTCATCATATTGATGGCTCGCATATCTATATTTACAATAGGAATGTCAAAAAGGATGGAACGAATATCCTCAGGATTTTTAAAAAGCTGCAAATGATGAACGTAACCAATAACATTATCAAGGCTATTTTCGTAAACAATAATTTTAGAAAAACCCGTATTTATAAATCTATTTTTTAGTGTTTCAACGCTTTCGTTTACTTCTATGGATTGAATATTTTTGGCTTTAATCATACAGTGTTTTACTAGCATTTCATTCAATCCCATTGCCTTCTCAAACATCTCAGTATCAATGTCCTTAGTTTCATTATCTTGAATAAAATCCACTAAATCTAGCCTTGTAAAAACTTGTTTATCAAGTTCGATATTTAATCGAAAAATAGTCGTTAAAAGCCATTCAGAAGATTTGACCATCAAAAAGGAAATTGGCGTTAAGACGTAACTCACTGCCAAATGAACGTAAGTAAAAGTCAACATCATTGAAGTTGCGAAAAGTCTGAATAGAATTTTTGGAATAAATTCCCCAAAGATTAGCACGATAATAGTCGAAATAATAGTAATGCTCAACAACATTCCAAATTCACCTGTAAGAAAAACAGGCAAGTAAGTTTCGAGCGGATCAATGAGGGCTTTTTCCATCAAATTCCCGAAAATAACCAAAGCGATATTATTTCCAACCAACATTGTCCCTAAAAATTGAGACGGATGATCAAAGAAATTGACAATAATATTTCCTCTTTTTGAACCTCGTTGTTTTTGGAGGGCAATCCGCAAGCGATCAGCCGAGAGATAGGCAATTTCAGTTCCCGAAAAAAAAGCAGAAACCAATAAGGTCGTCGCAATAAGCAGTATCATTGATAGATTTGTCTAGTCTTAAAATAGAGTTACAAGTTAGTTTTTTTTATTCAAAATACTTATAAGTATGCTTTTATCTTATGTTATTTTCATTTTTTTAATAAAAAACTTGCGCAACGGCTAAAGCAAGATGACTATAAATAAATTTCCCTATTTTTTCTATACTAATATTAATATAGAAAAAATAGGGAAATTTAAAAACTGATATTTTCAGATTTTTTAATAAGAACTCTAGCCTATTTCTTAGGCACTCCATTTTCAAAAGTAACAATATAAGCGTCTTTAAAACCTTTCGCTTGTACTATTTTCAATATAGAATCTGCATCTGAGTAGCTAGAAGCAGCTCCAGCATAATATCTAAATAATTCTCCATCTTCCAAAATCACCACATCTTTGAATAATAATTGTGCCTTTTCGTAATAGTTTTTAGTAGATTGAAATAAGACTCTATAAGACATATTTACATTCACCTGCTCATCTCCTTTCACACCATCCGTCAATTTAGGTAATCTTTTCTTTTTAGTAATAAAAGCATCTGGAAAGCCTGCTGTTTTAACCTGCGCCAACATATATTTAGCATCAGCTAAGGTATTTGCAGAACCAGTATAATAACGATACCAACCATTTTTCGTTGCTTCTATTTCAACATTTGAAAAAGGCAAACTCGATTCTGGATACAAGTTTCTTGATGCTTGAAACTGGATTGTATATTTTCCTAACTTAGTTCCAGGTTTTGTAGGTGGTTTTGGTTCTTGTTGTGTTGGCTTCGTTGGTGCTTGTTGTGTCGGATCACCTCCTTTTACTTGCCCATCAGTTGGTAAACCTTTTTTCTTCTTAGGTATAAATTTATACTCATCTGGTACTTCTCCTGATTTTGGACGACCGTTTGGCATACCTTTATTAGGCGGTGCTGGTGCAGTTTCTTCCTTTTTTGTTCCGTTTTCAGGCTGATAATCAATCACCTTTTCAAACTTGCCCTTAATCAATGTATCTTTATTTTCCGCTTGATTTCTATGAACAGGTTGAGAAATATAATAAGCAATCGTTGGTTTTTTATCTCCACGCGTCGAAATTGCAAAATCCCCCATTCTATCTTTAACGACATATCTCAACGGCAAAACGCCCTTTTTATAACTTGCTTTTCGTGCGCCTACGGCTGGTCCAGCGGATGGTTTTGCAATTTGATTCCAAGAAATAGGACGTTCTTGACTAGAGAATTTACTTAAATGATTTCGAGTTGTTTTTGCGAAAGCATTCATTTTATTCAAATCTGCTCCCGACAATTTAATCGGATTATTTTTTTCGATAGCTGAAATAGGTAAAGCATAATAGGTTTTCTTACCATTTTTGCGCTCGATATATCTCCAAACAGGAATATAATCGTGCTCTCCTAAAGTCAGTTTATTCGTTTTTTTATTCTTTTTCAGCTCAATTTCAAACATAATTCCGCCATCGGTATTCTTTTTTTGTTGATTAGAAATGAAATTTCCCATCGAATACACCACAACTTGCTTGACTTTTTCACCGTTTTCATCCTTAACATATTCTTCCTTTATCGGTTGAACAACGTGAGGATGCGCGCCGATTACTAAATCTGCACCCCAAGCAAACATATTTTTAGTTAAGTCTTTTTGAACAGGACTTTCATTCAATTGATATTCCAATCCCCAATGCATTACCACGATAATTCCATCAGGTTTTAAGGCTTTTGCTTCTTCAATATCTTTTTTAATTAAGTCTGGATCAATTAAATTCACAACAGCAGGAGCTGGCGTAGGAAGACCATTTGTATCGTAAGTATAATTCAAAAAAGCGAGTTTAAAGCCTTTTTTATATACAATCAACGGATAAAGCGCGTCGCGATCCTTTTGATTTTTAAATGTTCCTGTTTGATGAATATCTAGCTTTCGCAATACGTCAATAGTGTGTGCAATTCCTTTGTAACGTCCATCGTTAGAGTGATTATTAGATGTCACAATTACATCAAAACCCGCGTTTTTAACGGCTGTTCCTAACGCATCTGGGCTTCTAAACATCGGATAACCTTTGTAAGGAGGTGCACCTGGAAGCGTTACTTCAAGATTCCCAATAGCTAAATCCGCTTGCTCAATGATTGGTTTAACATATTTGAAACATGGTTCATAATTATATGATTTAGTTTTAGCATCATAAGCCGAAGTGATTTGTGGACCATGTCCCATAATATCACCTACAAAAAGTAGTTTAAGCGTTTCGTCTTCATTCGCGTTTTCTTGCGCCTTTTTCTGCGCTTGCACATTGGATGCTGAAAAACATAATCCAATGATAAACAAAATTGATAATAGTCGCATGATCTTTAGATTGTGGGGAAGTGATTGATGATCAATTTTAATTAAATTGACATTAATTCTTCATTTTTTATTTTCAAAGACTAAAGTAAAAGATAATCTTACTAAAAACAAGATTTTAAGCCATTTTAAACAAATATGACTTTTTTAAAACATTGATTCTCTTCATATTATGGCAATTATATATAATAACCTTTCATCATGCAAATAGAATATATTTTAAATATCAAGCTTTACTCAAACCTATTTCTATTCCTTAATCTCTATTTGACCTATTTCATTACTTGTTTTAGCTGATAATTAATAATAAAGGATGAGACGATATACCGCCTCATCCTTTATTAAATACTATGTTAGTTCTGTTTACCAAACGCGTGAAGGTCCTTCGATAAGTGATTTCACAGTAGCTTTTCCATCCAATAAACATTCTACGGTACAGCTATTTTCATGAAAAACACCCGACCAATATTTCTCAGCATTGGTTTTTATCAATGTGTATCTTCTTCCATTACAATGCAATAAGTCCATTTCGGCAATAAAAGGCGTACCACGTTGGATCTCTACTTCGTATAAATACGCTTGATAGTGATGTTCTTTTGCCCAATAAAATCGTGCAATTTCTAAACTTGAGTATAAAAACACACAATTTAAGCGAGAAGGTGCATCAGGCTTGATGTTTCTTCGAACTTCCTCAAAGACTTTTTCTTTGATATACAAGTTATAATTATGATCAACTGTTGATTGATCAATTATTCTTTCGCCGTAAATACTTTGTGTCAAAGTAGCGCCTTTGCTAATTTCTCGTCTTGATATATGATAGAATCGCTCCATTAGGATAATTTATTTTTAAATTTTAAAGCGCAATATTAGAACTTTTCGCTTGTTTTTCAAACTCTAAGCGCAGGTTAATTATTTTTTACCAACCACTTTTGTTGGAAAAGTCAAATCATCTACATTATTAATCAAACTATTCACATAACCGATATAATCTTTAATGATCGGTTTAAGGTTTTCTATATTGGTTAATAATTTATTTTTTTCAGCTGTTGGAATCTTATTTTTTTGGACGGCAGGAATAAGTTCATCATTCAGCCAATGAAAAGCAGCTATATGATCTTCAATGGCTATTTTTCCATTTTCAATTTGAATCGCAGTTAGATTTGCTTTAGCTACGTGATAAAAAGTATCTGCTTGGCTCAAAATGTGATTCATGTTTTTTGCTGTGGATTCTGGTTTTATGTCTAGACTTGCAGAGAGTCCTTTTAGGTAATTAGAAATATCGTATAAACTAGGATCATGATAATAAATTTCAATTTTCTCTTGTGCTTCGATAGCCTCAGCCACTCCTATTTTCAAATCATTAAAAGTAGTAGTCGACTCGTTTGACAATAATTGTGTATCAACTTCGCTTAAATCCTTTTCATGTTTTTTTAAATCGGAAAGGCGTTGATCTAAATATGCTTCATTTGGAATAATAAATCGATCCGTGTTGACCGTAGTTGTAATCACAGTTTGATTTTCAACTAGCCATTCTTCTCCTTTAGGGCTTTGGCAAGCAGAGATCAATAATATTAGACAAACGAAAGGCGTGATTTTAAGAATAGTTTTCATATAAGTTTTTTCATTTAGTTTTTGTGTAAAAATTTCATTTTTAATAGAGTTTTCTACAATTATGAATTTGTACGCTGTACAAGTCTAATACTAATCCATATCTAGAATTTGCATTAATTATCAAGGAGAATTTTTTCTTAATCGAGGCATTTTTTGAAGAGATAGCCTAGCTATCGCTGATAAAAATAACGAAGAGTAAGGAAATAATTCTACCATAATTAATATGAATTTTAGATATGAATTAGTATAATACTAATAAAAACCGTTGAACTAACTATGATAAGTCAATTCAACGGTTAAAAATAATTAGAATTTATGTGTTTTGATGTAAAACTCCATTTTTTCTAAATTTCCATTTCTATTATAATCCCTATTTCTACTTTTTTAATATTCTGATTACGAATAATTTTAAGTAATTCTTATTTACTCACTTTAAATATTTTCTTTTTAAATAACTCATTTTTCCCTTTCAGATCTACGATGCGGAACAAATACAATCCTTCTTGTAATGATTTCGCACTAATTGTAACGGATTGAGTGGCTTTATTCTTTTTGATCGTTTCCGAAGTAACTGTTCTATTATAAGAGTCAATTATTTCGTACTTATATCCTTTAGAAATCCCCTCTTTTAATGTAAAGACAAAATAATCTTGGATTAATTCTGGCTCAACATAAATATCTTTTTCTGATTCCAAATTACAATTAATAATACCTAAAGCTGAATATTTGAATTCCTCACTACAATTTAATTGTCTCAAACGATAATGCGTCATGCGTTCTGCATTCGATTGATCTGTAACTTGCATGAGGTAATAATTTCGTTTTTCTGTAACCGTTGGTTTCAAATCCGTTTCAATCCAAGTATTATTATCAACAGATTTTTCGATTACAAATTCCAAAGAAGTAATATCCAAAGGTGCTTTCCAACGAATATCAACCGTATTATTTTTATCTGAACAAAACACATTCAAATTAATTGATTTCAATGCATATTCTACAGGACAATCATCCTCACTAACGCTTCCAAAATCATCTGGCACTAAACTCGTGCTTTCTTCCTGCTGATTTTCATTCACTTGATCATCTGCCTTTCCACCTTTTAATGTACTTCCATTGGCGTTAAAAGCAATATCTTTTTCTACCAAAGACTCATTAATAGGCTCAAATTTATTTTTAATCGGCAAAATAGTTGGCACTTCCCTATTCAAAGCCACCAAAGCAGTTGGTAATTTATCTTTAATTTTAAAGACATCAAAAGCTGTAGCACTACTTAATTCATCCTCCATTCCGAGTTGATAATTACTGTTTGCGCCCCAAGTTTTGACTGTTCCATCTTGAGCTACTGCGATGCTGTGCATATCTCCTGCTGCGATGCTAATGATATTTTTTAAAGAAAAGACTTTAACTGGTTTAGGATAATTTCTTTGAGCAGACTTACCTAATTGACCAAATGTATTTGTTCCCCAAGCATATACATTTCCTTCTGTTGTCAATCCAATTGTATGTAAACCACCCGCTGAAATTCGGACAACATTCTTCACATTAATTCGAATTGGCGCTAACTTGGTTTTTAATGAACCATCGCCCAATTGACCATAATCATTCCAACCCCAAGCCCAAACCGTACCATCTCCATTCAATGCGACACAATGAGATGCGCCTGCACTAATAGAAACGACATTAGATAAACCCTTGACTTGCACAGGTTTAGATTTATTCTCCGTAGAATTTAGGCCGAGTTGTCCATTTGAGTTTTTACCCCATGTCCATACTGTACCATCCCTATGCAATGCCATAGAATGATAATAACCAGCCGAAACTGCTACAATATCGTTAAGTCCATTAATTCTTTTTGGTGAGAAACTCGATGATTGAACTTGATGACCTAATTGTCCATTAGCATTATCACCCCAGCTCCAAACTGAGCCGTCATCCTTCAATACAAGGCTATGATTTCGACCAACAGCCAAAGCCACAACACCATAAATACCATCCAGCATTCTAGCTGCAGAAATATTGATAACGTCCTTACTGCCAATCCCTAGTTGACCGTATTCATTATCGCCCCAAGCCCAGACGGTACCGTCTTCCTTGAGTGCCAAAGCGTGATTTGCTGCACTACCTTGCGCTAAAGCTATTACATCATTCAAGCGTTCAATAGGGATGGGATTAGCAGAGAAATTATCTTCTCCATATCCAATTTGTCCATCCCTATTATTGCCCCAAGCATAAACTTGTCCGCCCTCTATAACGAGCGAATGCTCAAAGCCAGCAGCTATTCTTGCATTTACTCGTGGGTTGTAAGGCTTATAATGATAGTTAATAGTTAATATAGCTAGTGTAATACAACACGAGAAACTCCATAAATTCATGTCTCGTGAATTTTTAATTTTGTAAGTGAATTGTGTTTGATTAATTTATATTTCATTATTTGGTAATAATTAATATCATTGAAATAGTCAAATAACAATCCATGACAAATGAGTTATTAATTGTGCTATTCACTTTTAATGGGTAAAAATTATACCAAAACGTTACTAAAGAATTTGAAATCGGTAAAATATTTTTTTAAAAAAACTAGTATTTCTTGTTCATATTATATTTGGAGACAAGTATTTTCTATTACTTTTGTGTTTTATAATTTGATCTTATTATTAATAAAACATTAGTAATACTTGCATAGCACTTAGGTTGGTTTTCATTATTGTTTCCATTGCAATGATAACTATTAATTGAATTAATATCTAGAAAACTTGTGTCACAATTTTGTTAAATAATTTTATTTAACAAAATATATTGAAACTTAAAAATCAAACTAGATCAAATGAATTGTAATCAAATATTTAAACAAAAAATAAAGAATATTTAGCCATGAACATCGAAAAAAGTTCAATTATCAAAACTGATTTTACATTCCCTAATCAAACAAAAGTTTATCACGGTAAAGTTCGTGATGTTTATACTATTGGTCAATATTTGGTGATGGTGGCTTCTGATCGAATCTCTGCTTTCGATCATATTTTGCCAAGACCTATTCCTTACAAAGGGCAGGTTTTAAATAAAATTGCCACTAAATTTCTGGAAGCAACTAGAGATATTGTTCCCAATTGGCTCATTTCCACACCTGATCCAAATGTTTCTTTAGGATTAGCTTGTGAGCCTTTTCCTATCGAAATGGTGATTCGAGGTTATTTAACTGGTCATGCATGGCGCGTGTATCGTGCGGGCGGACGCGTGCTTTGTGGTGTAACTTTGCCAGAAGGCATGAAGGAACATGATAAATTTCCGCAGCCAATTATCACGCCTGCCACTAAAGCAGAAGAAGGACATGATGAGGATATTTCCAAAGAAGGTATTTTAGCCGCTGGTTTAGCAACACCTGAACAGTACGAATTACTTGAAAAATATACACATGCTTTATTCCAGCGAGGTACAGAAATCGCAGCAGAACGCGATTTAATTCTGGTTGATACTAAATATGAATTTGGTGTGTATAATGGTAAAATTCACCTAATCGACGAAATTCATACGCCAGATAGTTCGCGTTATTTTTATGCTGATGGATATGAAGAGCGACAAGCGAACAATGAGCCGCAAAAGCAATTATCGAAAGAATTTGTTCGAGAATGGTTAATGGAAAATGGTTTCCAAGGTAAAGATGGACAAACTATGCCGATTATGCCCGATGATTTTGTTCATTTAGTAACAAAACGCTATATCGAATTGTATGAAAAAATCACTGGAAATGATTTTGTAAAAGAAGAAAGCGATGATATTTTGGGTCGAATTGATGCAAATGTTGTTGCTGCTTTAGGAAAACTTTAAGAATTAAGAGTTGAGAGTTGAAAATTGTCCAAAGTACGTTGACAGGCATTTTCAACTCTCAATTTTCAATTCTCTTAGCAGGAACATTCATACCGCCTTGCATAAGAATGAGGCTTTCAATTGCTCCATTTTTATTTTCATTAAATGTAAGTTTTACTTTTACCTTTTTGCTGTAAAGCACATTTTCAGCTATAAAAATAAAATCATCAACCACGCCTTGACCTGTTGCTTGTGCTTTCATTTTCGCCCCTTCCTTAAAGACCTTTAGAATCAATTCTGGACTAAGTTTATATTGACCGACATACTTTTGAGATTGAATTGCTGAAACTTCAATTTCTTCATAATTTTGATTGGAAAGCGACGCTATTTCAGTGCTATCGATTTGAATATATTTAGTATAAAAACTTAAATAAGAACGATGAATTATTTTATCTGTTCCTACCGTTTCAAATGAATAAATCATGTTACGAATATTATAAAAAGTCGTATCTCTGTATGGATAAATCAGGTCATTAGAATTGTTTTGTGTGTAAAAAATAGAAATATTTCCATTTTTGGGAAAAATTTTAATTAAGGATTGAGACGCTTCATTATAATAATATCCTAAATAACTTTTAGGAAAGTGCTGATTTAAGTTAAATACTTCTTCATTCACTGGCACATCAAGCACATCAGCTATATGATTATATGCTTCAATAGCTTTTAGCCTATATCGTTTTATTGCAGGCAAAAGATTACTAAAAATATGCATTTTATAAATAGTAACTTGGTTCTTATATTTAGGAGAATTTACAGCATAATTAATTCTTCCTGCAGGATTTACGCTACTATACCAATCATAAGTCGCAGCTAATTTTTCATTATTATTTAAAACATGATCATGAATACTTTTATTGAAAACGGTTATCGTTGTCTTACTCTCTTTATAAAGTTCATTCATTATATCAATCGCTTCGTTAAATTTGGCTGGCACATCTTCCAAATCTCGTATTAAAGCATCATAACCATGCTGAGTAGTTTTATAGGTCTCATAATTATCCGCAACATAAATCAATTCGTTAGTTCCTGATTTTTGATAATCTTCTACCGTTAATCCTCCTAAAGTTACAAGATGCGACAACGAATCTTTTTTCCTATAAAAATCAATTAAAACCGTACTTTCCTCTATATCCGATTTCAATTCCTTTAATATATTAGTAAATAAGATCTCCGCATTGGCTTCTTTTTTACTTAATTCATTCTGATTATTAATATAAAGTGCAAATAAAATCCCGATAATCACTAATACAATTTCGCCTATTGCATAAAGCAAATATTTACTAAACTTATTGTTTAGCAAATTTCGTTGTCTAATGCCTCTGAAGAATTTCATATTGTTCTTATTTTATTTCAAATATATCAAAATTAAAATACATCGCATATGATTTATTTTTTTACAATTTCAATAATTTTATTCAAAAGTCCTTGCAAATGCGTTTCATTTGTATCAGGATGAATAATGGTTGATCTCAGGTAAAACTGCCCTTTAACGACCGTTTGCATTTTTATAATAATCGGCTAATAAATCAATAAGTTGATGTCCTTCTTCGCGGAATTTTTCGTAATTCATGATATAAACTAAAGTCTATTTGTTGAATTCTAGTTGATAGAATTCGATTATATATAATTCGTCTAAAATAGGTTTTTAAATTGAATAACAACTGCTTTATTTCTTACTTTTATCATCGAATAAAAGCAAGGTAAAAAGCTTATTTTTAATAAAAGCAATAATAATGAAAAAAATGTTACTCGTTTTAGCAATATCCATTTTGGGGATGTCTTGCGAAAACACCAGTTCGCAGAAACAAACAATGATTGATACTTATAAAATAATGAATGATATTCATTTGGAAGCGATGGAACCTTATGCACTTTTGGGTAATTTGGAAGAGATAATGGATGATTTGATTTTTAGGGCAAAAAGTGACAGTACGGTCTTGAAAGGGCATAATTTGGATGAAGTCAGAGCAATTTTGGATCAAGTCGAAAAATCAAAACAAGGCATGGATAAATGGATGACCAAACACATTCATTATACTCAATTTCCAACAGAATGGTCTCATAAAGAACAAATGAGTTATATAGAAATAGAGCGTCAAGCAATCACAAAAGTCAATGATGAAACGAAGCAAAGTATCAGTGTAGCAAAAGAACTTTTAAGCGAATTGGACATGCCGATTGAGGAAGAAGCAAACCATGATCATGGTCACAATCACAGCCATCCTCATTAATTTTTTAATTATTGTACCTATCCAGTTATTTAAAAATAAATTGAATAGGTACAATAATTGATATGTATCTAATTAACTGATATTAAAAACAAAGTAAGTGGAGTAATTTAAGTAAATGAGCGAGAAGAAAACGCGTATTGATTGGAGTTTTATGAATACTACTATCAATTTCATGACCGACCTATGTGTTGTTCGTGTGATTGATCAGGATATTCTATTGCTCAATGATGCTTTTCTCCGTTATTTTAATATGCCTAAAAAAGCAACTTATTCCATTTCTTTTTTAACCAACTTTTTTGGTTCAACAAATTACAACACAATATTTGCCAATCTAATTACTGAAAGACAGCATATCTTTATCCAATTTCAAGAAAATAATCATCGTTTCAATAGAGCCTGCGAAAGAGTTGCTTTTTCGCAGGGAGATTATTATTTGCACCGTTATATTCCATTGGGTTTTACATCTAAGGAATCTAAACTCAATTCTAGCAAATTTCTTCAAATGGTGATGGATAATATTCCGCAGCGGATTTTCTGGAAAGATAGAGAATCGGTTTATTTGGGTTGTAATCAAAAATTTGCAGATGCCGCCGGTATGAAAACGCCCAAAGATATTATTGGTAAAACCGATTATGATTTACCTTGGGAAAAACAACAAGCCGATTTTTTTAGAGTTGTAGACCAAAAAGTCATGAATAATGATCAGCCTATTTTTGGCATTACCACACCGATTACATTGGCAGATGGTAAAAAATCATGGGTAAGGTCCAACAAAATTCCACTAAAAGATCAAGATACAATTATAGGAATTCTCGGAACTTACGAGGACATTAGTGCCATAAAGAAACAAAAAGAATTGATTGAAAATCAATTGGAACTCTTGAATCAACAAAAAAACGAATTAGAAACGTTTGCTTATGCGACTTCTCACGATATGAAAGCGCCTTTGAGAACTATTATCAGTTTTTCTCAATTATTACAACGAAGTTTGCGCGGTCGCCTTAAACAAAACGAGCAAGAATATTTAGATTTCATTATTTCTGCAACGAAAAATCAAAGAGAATTAGTTGATGGTATTTTACGATTTTCTAGTCTAAATCAACACCTCAAGCTTAAAAATACAGATGTTTCGAAATTAATCGCGGAATTATTACTCGAATTAGGTATTACAATGCAAGAGAGTAAAGCGCAGGTTAATATGCTATTCTCTGATGTTCAAATTATGGCAGATACGCTTCGATTAAAGCAACTTTTTCAAAATCTAATCCTAAACAGTATCAAATTCACGAAGCCCAATACTATTCCTGTGATTAATATTGATTTTAAAGACATGGATGACAGTTGGCTTTTTTCGGTAGAGGATAATGGAATTGGAATTGACCTTGAATTTAAAGAACGGGTTTTCCAATTGTTTGAAAAATTACATACAACTGATAAGTTTGAGGGTACTGGAATAGGTCTCGCTATTTGCAAAAAAATCGTATCTCGCCACAAAGGTCAAATCTGGATTGAATCCGAAAAAGGTAATGGCACAACTTTTTTCTTTACCATTTCTAAAAATATTTGATTTCTGTTGTTTTCTGCAATCCTAAAACTGCAATAAAAATGCAGATAACACAGAAACTACTAGAGTTCCACATCATCCGCATTTCTATTCTTTTTGCGAAAGCAGAAAAATAAACCCTACCTTCTTACATAAACCTCATATTCATACTCAATCACTTTTTTCTCGCCTGCTTTAAGTTTTATTTCCCAACAAACATTATTCATTTTATGATAACGATTATTCAAATTAACACGCTCTGTTTTAAGCCAAGGCGTATTTGATTCCTTCAAATTCCCTAAAATATCCTTTTTCAAATCCAAACGAATTTCTTTGCCTTTATAATTGTGTAATTTAATTTCGCCCTTGACTGTAACGATATCATAATAATATTTATCATCTTTCTGCTTCTGACGAACTTGTCGATTAGTTTCTTTTTCATAATCTTTCACCGAAACATCAGGTGCAATCGTCAATTTTAATGAATTGTCCCCACCAATCGATGTATAAGGCAAATCATCTTGGCTAATCGGCTGAATATCTTTTCCATTTATTTTCAACACCATTGCCGCGCCATTCGTCCAAACGTTTTTTGTATCATTTTTCAATTTGATCGTATGCCAAACCTTATTTCGATAAGGGTTGTCATAAACCGAAGGATTGTAATAATAATTATAGTTAGAATGATTAGTTGTTAATTTCACTTCATAAATATGCTCATAAGAGACTTTATCTTGGAAAACAGAAAAATAAGCCCGACCACCTTTTGGCAAAGTGATATTTTTTAATTTATAAAAAAACAAATCTTCGGCTGATTCTGCTTTCAAATTAGGAGGAGCATTATTTGAACCATTACTTCCAAGCCCTGTCACGGTGACTTCATCTAATTGAATATCATAAGCACCACCTCTTAATGCCTGATCCGCAAATTGTAAGTAATTACTATTATTGCTTCGACCTAATTGACTCGCAAAATTATTATAGCTCCCAGCAAAAAATAAATCTAGTTGCTGTGCATATTTCAAATTCGGATAGCCGACCACAAAATTCAGATCAACATTTTTTAAATCCTCGGCATCATTAAAAACACCAGCTTGCATTGAGATTTGAGCCTTTTCCTCATCTAACAACTCAATTTTATAACTTGGAATCCAACCAATATTATTCAGAAAATAAACCAGTTCTAAGTTCTGTTTTTTATTACTACTGAAATTCAGTTCAACTACATTTTTGGTATATTTAATGGTATCTTTCTTTTCTTTAATTTCCAACCCTGTTGGCGCTTCTTTCAAAATCACCCATTTGACCATTTTATGTGGCAAATTCATCCATGAGCCATCTTTTTCCAATAGAACAATTTCTCCTGTAACGCCTTTTATCATTCCTTCAAAAGCTTCATCCTTGGAAAAATATAGAACTGCATTTTTTCCAATATTGTTTTTTAACAGCCCTAAAGTATTGGAAGACAGGTTATTGAATTTTGAAGTCTTATATTTTTCATAAGATTTCCGATAGCTTTTGAGTTCTTTTAAATCCTTACCCGATAGCCAAAAAGTACCATAAGAAGCACGTGGCATCGTTTCTAATAAAATGGTATGCTGATTATTTTTAGGCTTAATTGTTCCTTCTTTTGTAAAAAAGGCACTTCCATTTTTGAAAATAGAAACCGTTTTGGTTTTAAACCCTTCCTGTGCTAAGAGAATATTGCAAAAAGCAACTAGAAAAAAGATAGTTATTCTGTGTTTCATACAAACTCGTTTTCTTTAATTTTAATGATGATTTTTTTTGGGTTGTTTAATTAAAGGACGAATATTTCGCCCGTTTTGGTGTGTCAATCATTTATAATAGTAACGATTAATAAGTCATTTTTTCATTTTAAGGGACAAGAAAATAAATAACCTACCCAGTTTGCGCGCTCCCTAAATCAAAGATTGTTTCTTTATTTAAAAATTGAATTATATAAATAACGAATAAAATAACTCTAACAACATGACAGAGCCTTGACTGAAAATATCCGTTTTTTGATTAAAAATTATGTAACATTACTTTCTGTTATCACCTATAAAACAATTACGAAAATGAAAATATTACTATCTTTCAGCCTTCTTTTTTTTAGTCTAAATGTTTTTTGCCAATCTAAAATTGATCAAATTCTTCAAATATCTCCAACGAAAGTGGACAAATACGAAATTAATTCACTTGATGAAGCTCAATGCTCATTAAAAATGAATTATGGCAGTCCTATTATTTTAAATCCACAGGCTATTAAAGAAGAATTTAAAGGAAAAAGAATAGAAAAAATAGAGCTGATTTATACCGATTTTTCTCGTGCTAAGATTTTTAATCAGCCTAAACTAAATAGAAAACGACTTCAAGAATTAAAAAAACTAGATCCAGCCCTTTTTAAAGATGAAACAATCAATTGGATTCCAATTGCTCAAACCGACTTAAAATCCGCAACACAAGGCGCAGATATGTTTCATGGTTTTGTCATTACATTTTCCACTAGAGAAGGAACAAGTAAATTAGAAGAATTAATTTATAGTGAAGCTTTACCAGATTCCACGGTTTTAAAGATATTTGATCGGCATAAAAACTGGAAAAATCTGCTTGTCGTAGCAGATTTAACGGGGAGTATGTCTCCTTATACTGCACAAGTCATGGTTTGGCTAAGGCTAAATGCGGCAAAGAAAAAAGCCGCACATTTTACGTTTTTTAATGATGGCGATACCAAAGCTACATCTGAAAAAGCCATTGGAAAAACAGGAGGAATTTATCAATCTAATGCGGATGATTTTAATAAAGTGCTAGATTTGGCGCTTTTAACGATGGAAAATGGATATGGTGGTGACGAAATGGAAAATGACATTGAAGCAATAATTGCAGGATTAGATCAATGCAAAAACTGTACGGATGTCGTGCTAATCGCGGACAATAACGCCAATATGAGGGATTTCGAGTTAATCAAACAAATTAATAAACCCGTGAAAGTTGTGATTTGTGGCAGTGTCAATAATTGGGTTAATCCACAATATTTGAATTTAGCACGCGATACCAAAGGATCAGTTCATACAATCGAAACTGACTTGATCGATTTGATTAAAGTGAATGAAGGGGAAAGAATCAAGATCGGAATGCATGAATATATTATTAAGGATGGGCAATTCATTGAATTTGAACGGTTATAATCGGACAATTTTATTAAAACCTATATAAATTTCGGCACCTCTAAACAGAAAAATATCATGAAAAAAACTCACTTATTATTTCTAATAATTCTATCAATAACTGCGACGGTAGCCGCTCAACCATCAAACGGTGAACCTAACAAATGTTATGCTCGTTGTTATCTGCCAGATGAATGGATAACTAGAACAACTCAAATAATAATCAAAGAAGCCGCAACTTATATCCAAATCACGCCTGCGGAATTTGATACAATTACTGAAAAAGTAATTGATAAAGCGGCTTCAACCAAAATTTTGGTCATTCCTGCTGAGTTTGAAACGATAACAGAACAAATTATAGTCAAAGAAGCTAGCACGCGCATTGAAGTTGTTCCACCTGTTTACGAAACTGTAACGGACAGCGTTTTGGCGAAAGCCGAATCAAAAAAATTAATTGCGATTCCTGCAGAATTTGAAATAGTTACAGACACTACTAGATTTCCTCGTTTTAGTAGTGTGTCTTGGCGTTATCAAAAAGTAAAAAACTGCCTATCTTCTAATCCTGATGATTGTATGGTGGTTTGTTTAGTAGAAGTACCTGTGAGGTATGAAACTATTACTAAAAGTATTTTAAAAACACCTGCAACGACTAAAGAAATCATCATTCCAGCTATTTTTCAAACAGTAACAAAAAGAATAGTTAAAACACCAGCAACTACTAAAATCATAGAAATTCCAGCAGAATATCAAACAATTACCAAAAAAATAATTAAAACACCAGCTCAAACGAAAGTGATTGATATTCCAGCATCGTATAAAGACATTACAAAAATCATAGTCAAAACGCCTAACCAAACGCAAGTAATCGACATTCCAGCAGAATATCAGACAATAAGTAAGCGGCTTATGGTAAGAAAAGGCAGGTTTACAGAGTGGCGAGAAATAATTTGTCCTCATAGTCATAATAATACTGGTATTAAATCTATTCAACGGAAATTAAAAGAGTTAGGTTATTATAGTGGTCCAATTGATGGCGTTTTAGGTTCTAAATTAAAAACTGCTCTGCTCCAATTTCAAGAAGATAATAACCTTCCTAAAGGTCGTTTAGATATTAAGACTTTAACAAAATTAGGCGTTCAGTAATCATAATACTTCTCGAATAAGTTATTTTTCTTCCAATTGAAGAAATTAATTTAAAAAAAATTGATCCTTATATTCTAAAAGTCGAGATAGGTTCTTACATTTGCAGATCAATAAAAAAATATAAAAAATCATGTCTGAGTCAACACAAACTTCTAACAAGAAAAAGAATACAGGTCTTTATTGGTTATTCACTTTAGTATCTACAATTGCTACAATTGCAATGCTTATGTTTGCTAGCGAATGGTTCTGGCTAGGTTTACCATTTGCTTTGACTTCTGTCGTTTTAGCAACTGATGCAATATAATAACAGATAAAGAATTTTACAAAATAACGATTTATATAACGACCAAAAAATGGCGTAATAAAAATTGTATTGAATATCATAAAAAAAGTAATCGCTACAGTCCTTTTTGATTGTAGCGATTATTTTTTTAAGCAATGAAATGAATCGACAGTTAACCTATAAAGATGAACGAGGTGATTTTGAACAAAGATGGGATTTTGTTCAAAAAAATCGCCGTCCGTTGAGTCTCCTCTTGGATGGATTGGAAGACCCTAGAAATATTGGTAGCCTTTTTCGTTTGGCAGATAGTGCTAATTTAGCGCATGTTTATTTTTATAATTGCTCTATTCAACCAACAGATAAACGGCTCAAGAGAACAGCTCGTTCTACTCAAAAATACGTCAATAGTAGCATAATTCATGATATTACTGCCATACATGAACTAAAAAACACACATCAATTTATTGCTTTAGAAATCACTTCTGATAGCATTCCTTATACAGAATGCCAGATAGAATCTCCAACAATTCTTATCATAGGCAAAGAAAGTCATGGTGTTTCGGAGGCTTTATTAGCACTTTCGGATAAAGCCGTTCATATCCCTATGTATGGGATAAATACTTCAATGAATGTCGCTGTTGCTAGTGCTATCACTACTTTTCATTTCATACAACAATTCTAGGAAAGTCATAATTATCTCATTTCCTATTTTCAAATGTTAAAGTTCGTCTATTCTTTGTTTTTTAATACTGAAAAAATTCCGATAAAAACACTATTCAAATATCTATATATCAACCTATTACATTATCTAACACACCTAAAAAACAACGGTGATTTTATAGCCTTAATATCTCTTTTTATAATAAAAAGGGATATTATGAGTATATAAAATAAGACTTAGATTTATTAAAGAAGTACTAAGATGAACAATATATATCAAGAATTACAAGTATATCAGAAAGCCCAAGATATTCAAGAAATAACTGAAGTATTAGCCAATAGTTTTGATATTGATATGAAAAATACATCTGATCAATTACTATCTCTTTCTAAATTACTTCCAGAAAAAATTGCAGCTGCCGAATCTGGTAATTTTTATACTTTGCGCATTGAATCTGCTTTTTCGGTTAGATATGCAGCGAAAGAGCTTCAATCCTTACTCCAACTTTGCAAAGCATTGGAATTGTCTCATCCAGATTATATTGACTTTTTGTATAAAGAA
>CAKZLL010000347.1 GCA_937125475.1 uncultured Saprospiraceae bacterium
ACAATTTTTGCCAGAATGAATATTTTTTAATCCAGCGGTGGCTTGCCCCGTTGTTTTTCAAAGAGTTAGAACAATGGAGCAAGCCCACATTGGAATAAATGGCAAAAATTGTCAATGAACCAATTATTTTTATAGTAATTGAAAAAGAAAGCGGGGAAATGGCAGGTTTTGGAAAGCAAACGAGTAAACTGTTCTCAATCAATAAAAAGAGCTAATTTCTTAAAGAAAAGAAATTAGCTCTTTTTAGAATTACTTTTAATTGACTTTTACAAAAAGTAAAAACGATTTATAATCACTTGAGGATCAATCATTACATAACACAACGACAACTTTGTACAGGTAAAGGTGCAGCATTATGTATTAATGGCTTAACCTCATTTAGAATATTTGCCTCTGTGATACTATATCTTCTATTGCGAAAAGCTCTTTTCAATATGTATCTCGCAGATTTTTTATTAGATACTGTATTGTTAAGATAATAAGTAGTAACGCTACTATTAGACCCATTATATCTACTTGTTTTAACCCTTATTCTCCCTGAATATTTCAACATTATTGCTGGAGTTACGCCCCAATATGGTATAAAATAGTTAGTTTTTATCTCATTAGCAATAGACAATGATGCTTCTGAAAAAAAGTAACTATTCCTAACATAAATTTCTCCTTTAAGTCGTCGTAATGGAAAAAAACTATACATATTACTGCATTGTTTAACGACACCTCTTAATGGACTAACTTCCGTAGTAATTGGAAATACTTCAACGGATGCGACGCTAGTTGGTCTTTCAATATTAAAGCTATTCAAATCCGTTTCATCCATTTCGTAGATATTATCATGAGTGAATTTGACTACTTTTGTTCCAACTTGTAACCAACCTTTTTCGTTTGCCAAATAAGAAGGCACACTCATACTGATTTCTGGTTCAATAGAAACTACGCCCTCTTCATCCTTTTTCAATTCGATCAAATCTTCATAATAATCAAATCCATTTTGCTCTAGCATTTCGTCTGTAATCGCTTCAAAAGCACTATTAGCAGATCTAAAACTAGGGAATTTCTCATTCAAATTTTGAACAAAATTCTCATCTTTCTCAATTGCTTCAAGGATTTCTTGCAATTGTTCTTGGCTAGACAATACCAAACGATCTTCTTTCATTTCTATACGCTCAAGTACTGTTGAAGCATTAATAATTTTGGCTTCCTCGACTGCTGGTACTGGTAGTAAAGATTCTTCTGAACAGCTCCACAATAAGAGCATTGATAGGCTTAAAAATGTTAATTTTTTCAACGTTCTATGTTTTTTGTTAAATGAATAATTATATTAGATCTCAATTAATAAGGGTCTAAATTTCTAAAAAGGTCACTGCTTATTTTATTTTTTTTTCCAAATACAGAACAAAGCTTCCATATAATACGCATTTCAATTAAAGATGTCGCATATAAAATCTTTCTTTTAAATTTATACATCATCCTCAATTGAAATGCGTATAAAACCATTAATTGGTAAAATAACTCTAGTATTAAGTATCATCTTTGTTACGATTTTTATTAAATGGTGGTAAGTATTAAATTAAACTTATAAAACACTGATTTTCAATGCCAATTCTTTACATTAGTTAGTTTTTTTAGGTGCAGCGCGCCGACACCAAAGCAACATATTGTTAATCAAATATTTATATTTTGTATCGGCGCGCTGCGCCTAAAATTTAACGTCTTAATCATTTTCTACAAACGGTGACACTGCGCTGCAACTAGAATATCAAATAAATTTTCAACCAATATATTAAAGTTCTTCTCAGAGAACAGTTGACTCTTAATGAAAAAATGCTTAATTTCGATACTTTCAATAATTACTGAAAGTATCGAAATTAAGCATTTTATGAAAATATCAATTTTCAAACCATCCGAAAACATATTAAACCAATGGCTATCCAACCGCCATCAAGAAGCTTTTTCTTATTCAGAAGTAGGCGCAACTAAAGCCGATTTTCCGAAAGGATATAATCACGATAGAAATAAATGCCTATTAGGAACAGGAGACGAAGTATTTGAAAAAGCAAAAAAAGCACTCCAAAATTGGCAACATTTTCCAGCTAACTGGACAAAAATTTATCCTAATAACGGCTTTAAAGTCAATGAAGAAGTCGTTGTACTTTTTCATTTATTTGGTTTGTATTGGTTCAATAGCTGTCGGGTGATTTATATTATTGACGAAGATAATCGCTTTGGTTTTGCTTATGGCACACTCAAAAATCATGTTGAAAAAGGCGAAGAAATTTTCTTTTTAGAGCGAGATGATACAGGCAAAGTTTGGTATAAAATTCAGGCATTCAGCCAACCTCGATTTTGGATGGCACGCATAGGAAAACCCATTACAAGAGCATTTCAACGAAAGTTTGTCAAAAACTCATTTGAAGCAATGCAACATGCGGTTAAATAAAATAATTTTATTCTTCTATCCAAAACTTAGCCTCATCTAAACTTGTACCATATTTAAATTGGATATGTAATTTTACTGGTTTATCCTGTTTCACTTGAACCGTTTTTTCTAATCGGCAAACGGTTGGCGGCATCAAACTATCTGTACCTGTAAAATTACATCCTTTCGCTATTTGTATTAAGGATTGTAGATAAACAGAATTGACCGTACCAGTTAATATTGGTATTATTTCAATTGTTTTTTCAACAATTTCATTCTCAACTTCGTATAAATCTATAATATTTACGACTTGCTGCAAAGATAACTGCTCGGGTAAATGACGGGTAAAATTGATTGGATAATGCTTATGTTTTAAATCAAATTCAGCATAAGCCAGTTGAATGACATTAGTAATATATTCAGGTAAGAGCTTGCCTTCTGGCTTTAAATATTGGCGTAAATGCTTAAAAATTTGTACTTGATATTCATTTCCACAATAAATACTCATCAATTCTCCAACAATATAATCAACTGGTTCTGGCAAGGTTATTTCCATCGCATTTCCATAGATGACTTCTACTTTATCTTGCCATCCATTTTTGGATATTTCCTCTTCGATAAAGCCCTTTAAATCAGGATTATTTTCAATTAAATAAGCTTTTTTGACAAAAGGTAAGAAATGCCTCGTGAGTGCTAACGTGCCGATTCCAGCTTCACAAACAACCTTATCTCTAAAATCGTAATGTTCAAAAGCCTTTATAAATGCTTGGACTCTTGTGCTGTCCGTTTCCATTACTTTATAATAAATCGGTAGAAAGCCAAAATGATCTTCACTAAATGTTTGAGCCTCAATAATTTCGTACTTTAAAGTATTGAAGCGATCAACTAACTCAGAAAAAAACTCAAATGCCATGATTATTAGGATTTTTTTTTTAGAAAAATGAAATACAATATATTCTTTATATGGATTAGACTTGTACGACGGCTAGTGATAAAAAATACTAATCCATTTCTAAAATTAACATTAATTTCAGAAATGAATTAGTATCAAAACAAATTTTATCAAATAAATTTCAATAAAATAATCACCAAATTATTTCACTCCAATTCGTTGTAAAAAGAAATTAGCCGCAGGAATACCTGTTGGTTTTACTTCATAGTATTCACCATCTTCCTTCATTTTAAATTGTAATTCTTTCTTCTTCAAACTCAAGACCGTTTCATTGAAATCTGGATTACTAGAAACGACGCTCAATACACGATTTTGATAATTAAAGTAATAAAAATTACCGCCTGGAGACTTGATGTAAATATTCATTTCATCCTTAGATCGACTCATTCTCATTTCAATATATGCCTCAACTTTCCGATGAATCGGCACACCATTAATATAGGATGAAGCTATTCCGTTTTGGGGAACTAGA
>CAKZLL010000348.1 GCA_937125475.1 uncultured Saprospiraceae bacterium
CTAAGATATTATAAGAATTTGTTTTAATTATGTGTAAAAATGGTTGATTGTTGTTCATCTGATGGCTTTATTGCCATCGGATGCATCAACTTTTTTTTTGCCTTTTTTGATAAAAAAATCCAATAAAAAAGCAGCGATTTCATTGAAATCGCTGCTTTTTTATTTTGCTTAGTTCTGAACTTACATCACAGAAGCAGATTTAAATAATCTATTCCAACGAACGCCTACGCCCGATTTGCGAGAGAACCATATAAATAGTGGTTTTCCGACAATATGATTTTCAGGAACAAAGCCCCAAACACGCGAGTCTTCCGAGTTATGTCGGTTATCTCCCATCATAAAGTAATAATCCATTTCAACTGTGTAAGTCGTTGTTTCTGCGCCATCAATATAAATTTTGCCGCTTTTGACTTCCAAGTCATGTCCTTCATATACATTAATTACTCGCTCATAAATGGCGATATTTTTCAATGTTAAGTTGACTTTTTCTCCTTTTGCTGGAATTTTTAATGGACCAAAATTATCATAAGACCATTGATAATTTTTTGGATCGTTAGGGAAAATTCTAGAACCTGGTTCTAATGGAGCGACTTGAATACTAATCACATCACTTAATCCTTTGATTTTTTCGGCTTGCTTTTCAGTGATATGTAAAGTATAATTATTGCCGTTTCTTCTATTCCAATCGGCTTTCATATCAATTCCCCAATCTTCCAAACGAGTAACATTTATACCATTACTAGTCACTACATTATACCTAAATTGCTGATGAGTAGGATTTTGTACCGCTTTCCCATCAATCAAAACTTCGCGTTCTTTCACTTCAAGTGTCTCTCCTGGCAAGCCCATGCAACGCTTAATATAATTATCGCGCTTATCAATTGGACGAGTTAAGGTCTCAAAGAAATTTGGATTATCGACTACTTCATCACCATAAAGATGGCGTAAGGAGTAATAATTGGTATAATTATTAGCATAATGCCCTGCAAAACGCCCTTTTCCAATCGCAATCGTATCACCCTCAGGAAAATTAAATACTACAGGGTCAAATCTCTTCACTTTCTGAAATCCAAACAAACGATAATAAGGCCATTTGATAGCTTCTGAATAAGATTCGCCACCCACAAAAGGCATTCTATTGTGAACCAAAGGAAACTGAATAGGAGTCATCGGTGTTCGTGAGCCATAATTAGCTTTGCTCACAAATAAGAAATCACCTACCAATAATGAACCCTCCATCGAAGGAGTTGGAATAGTATAAGCTTCGATCAAAAACATTCTGATGAATGTCGCAGCAAAAACAGCAAAAATAATGGCTTCTGTCCATTCTCTCACGGCTGTTTTTTTGATCGGATTTTCTGATTCTATTAAAAAACCTTTACCTACGTATTTTTCTTTTGGTGAAAAACCAAGGTATAAAAAATAAAATGGCGCGAAAACACAAGCCAGAAAATGATCCAAAAAGCTATGTTTATCAAATGATTTAACCAATTCGATAATCATTCCCACGAATACAAATAAATTGACGATCGGCACTAATAATAAAACATATCTCCATCTTGGTCGTCCGATAATATCTAACCAAACCAATTTATTCAAAACAGGAACAAAGGCTTTCCAACCTGCCTCACCTGCTTTTTCAAATATTTTGTAAAGCCCAACGTGTAGTAATAATACTAAAATAATAAATACTGCTAATTGCATGATGTATTTGAATTGTTTAATTGTTGAAATACAATTTGAAAATTAAAATGATATTGTTTTATTTTTCAAATTGCTACTTTTAAAAAAAGTCTCTCCTTTTAAAAGCATTGCAAAAATAGTGAAATTAATCTTTCAAACGATATGTCGGGCAAGGAAGTGAAAAATTACAATGAAATTGTTAAAAAAATGATAATTATTTATCAGATGAAGTAGACATTAGAAGTCTCATATTAGGTTTGAATAGTAATTTGCGCTATCATTTTGAAATAATAGAGCAAAGAAACTATAAAACAGTTGAATAATTCCTTATTCACATTATACTTTTTTTAATTCCTTCTGCGTATTTCTGAATAATTCAAACTTTTACAGTAATTTTATATTCAAATAAAAATAAAGAAATAATTGTTTGAATAAATCAATGGACGTACAACAAAAAATAGAGCAAGCCCAAAAAGATAAATCAACAAAGCTTGATTTGTCTGAACTTGCCCTTACAACATTGCCCGCTAGTATAGGAAGATTGACACATTTGAAGGAATTAAATCTTTCAAAAAACAACCTTCAAACACTCCCCGCCGAAATAGGAAAATTAAAAGAATTAACGTCTTTAAATCTTTGGAGTAATAGCCTAAATGATCTACCAAAAGAATTGGCACAGCTTAAAAAGTTGACCAATTTGGACTTGGAAGATAATCATTTGGCAGAACTTCCTACGGTTTTATTTTCATTATCTACATTAGAGGTATTGGATTTAGAACACAATTCTATTGTTGAAATTCCTGAGCGTATTGGTCAATTAAAAAAGTTACAGCAATTAGATTTATCTAGGAATAAATTACAACGCCTCACGGATAGGGTAGATGAATTGAAAGCTTTGAGAACACTCAATCTAAAAGGGAATTTGCTTAGAGAATTACCAAGCGGAGTTTGTAAATTAGAGCATCTTAGATCATTGATTATCAATGGAAATGAGCTTGATCCAGTCTTGGTAGAAGCGGCAATTGATGGACGTGAATTTATTGTTGAATATTTTCAACGCAAGTATATTTTAGATAAAATTGCTTTTGCAAAATCCAATGATTTAATCAAATTAGATCTCAATGGAAAAGGTATCACAGAAATACCTAAATCGCTTTTTGAATTAAGTAAATTGAAAATTTTAAGTCTTGAGAATAATAATATTTGGGAATTGCCTGATGATATTACTAAACTCTCTTCGCTTGAAGTATTAGATTTATCACGCAACGAATTGGTCGTTTCGCCTCCAATTCTAAAAAAACTACCTCATTTAAAAGTGATTGAGCTGGAAGGTAATCCAATCGGTGGTTCGGGTAAATATCCTAAAGTGATTATGCGCCGTCAAGAAGTATCAAAACGGATACAACAGGCGAGAAAAAATCATTCTGAAATATTGGATTTGTCTGATTGTGGCTTGACTAGTATTCCAGGACAAGTTTTAGAATTGAGTGATTTACACACACTTATTTTGGGTAGAAAGTACAAAAAAGATGAAAGTGTTAAGCACAGAAATTATATTACAGAATTGCCTGGTAATATAGGAAAGCTCAATCATTTGCGTCATTTGGACCTTTCGGGTAATGCTTTTTCTTCTTTTTCTGAAGAAATTGTAGCATTGACGCAATTACAAACTTTAAATCTAAGTCAAAATAGTTTCCGAAAATTACCGTCGGTTTTAATGAGGTTAGCCTTTAATTTAAAAACGATTGTTCTTGCTCATAATCAAATTAGCCAGCTTCCATTGCAGTTTAGTGCGCTCAAAAATTTGGAATTGCTGGACTTGTCTTATAATAATTTTGTTGATTTTCCAGAACCTGCAAGTCGTTTGCCATTATTGAGAAAGTTGGTTTTGCATCATAACAAAATTGAGAATTTTCCAGAGGAGATTGGCGAAATGCCTTTATTACAATACCTTGATTTGTCTTATAATGAGATCAATAAAATTGGGAAATCTTTTGCAGGACTTCGGAATTTAGAGAAGATTAATTTGAGTTATAATCAAATTACAGAACTACCTGGAAATATTCATTTGTTGCGTTTTGAATTGAGAGATTTGAATGTTTCGCATAATCGAATTAAGCAACTTCCTGTTGGATTGAGGCAATTAATTAAATTGAAAAATTTAGATGCTAGTCATAATAAATTGACAGAATTAACCTCTGATATTTTTGAGTTAAAACAGCTTAAACGCCTTCATTTGAATCATAATTCTATTGCAAAATTGCCAAAAGAAATTGTGAATTTAAAGTCTTTGGAGGATTTAAACTTGACGTTTAATCAATTTAATAAATCATTAGTTCGACCAATTAAAAAGGGTTTAGAAGGAATTAGGGAATGGTTTAATTACCAAGTAGCGATAGGAAAAATCAAAGAAGTCAACGCTAATAAAGGCACTACTTTAGATATTTCTAATCTTAATTTGCGCTCTATTCCCAAAAGTGTATTCGATTTAAAGAAGCTAAAAGTTTTAAAAG
>CAKZLL010000349.1 GCA_937125475.1 uncultured Saprospiraceae bacterium
TTATTTATTCAGTTCTTTTATCTATTTTTTATTGTCCTTTTAAAGAGTCATAGTATTCTTCTACTAAAATTTTGTAGTAAGGTTTCAAAGTTGGCGAAACTGATTTATATAATTCTATTTCAGCCTCACGTTTTTTGATATAATCCTCTAACGCTTTTGGTCTTTTAGGTTCTTTATTCTTCGCAGTATCTGCTTTACGAGTATTTTCATACTCCTGTTGACGTTCTGCCTCAGCAGCTTCCAACATTCTACTTAATATATCTTGTTGGCGCTTCATCATTTCGCGATTGAGTTTCTTATTGACTAAATCCGTTTCGATTTTGTCCATATCATCAATCATTTTTTGAAGCTCTTTACTACCTTTTCCTTGCTCCATTTTTTTCTTTTGCATATCGCGCAATGCCTTTCTAATAGCTGCTTGTTGTGCTGCTGCTTCTGCAAAGTCTTTGCTCCAGCCATTCTTGCCTTTGCCCTTTCCTTTACCTTTTTTGCTGCCTTTTTGACCTTCTCCTGGACTTCCCCCCTCTTTTCCTTTCATCATCTGATCCAGTTTCTGGTTCAATTTCTGCTGCTGCTCACCCATTTTCATCATTGGCTGACCTTGACCTGGACTTTGACACATTTGATTGCCTTTCATTTGATTAGCCATTTGCTGCTGCATTTGTTCCATGACCTCACTCAACATCAACGCTAAATCATTCAATCCTGTCATTACTCTCTGCTGCGTAACTGCCGCAGAAGATTTTTTTCTATCCTCTAAAAATTTTAAAGAACTCTTTAAATCCTTATTAATATCAGTAACTTTTTCCGTAACAAAGCTCTCTATCTGAAAAACACGTTGAGCCAAAGCATTCAAACTATCTTCTACCAAAGCGAAATCATCTTTCACTTTGAATTGATCTTGCACTAAAGATGTATAAGCAGGCGTATTAACTCTCGTTCTTCTTCCTCCTTCCATGAATTTCTCTTGATCGAAAGACAAAGTAACCAAGTTTTCAAGTAATTGACGTAATGCAGCAATATCTTCTTGCATCTGATCCATTTGAGCGGATTGCATCATCATATTCATGTTATTCGCCATATCTTTCATCTTCTGAGACGCTTTCTTTTGCGACTTAGAAGCATTCTTCTTTTGATTTTTTTGCAATTTCTGCGAACTATCCTTCTGATCTTTCTTCACATCATCGCTTTGCTCTTGCAACTTGTCCATATCCTCAACAGGCGATTGCAAATCTTCGTTTTTCTTCTCTAAATCTTCTAATTTTTCTTTAACCTTATCGAAATCTTTATTTAATTCGTCCTGTTCTTTTTTAAGGTCGTCCGCAGATTTTTTATCATCTTTAGATTCTTCACTTAATTTATCCTGCTTTTCAGCCAATTTTTCTAAATCCTTAGTGGCTTTTTGCATTTCATTCTCAAACTCTAGTTGCTTATATAATTCTTGTAAACGCTCGAAGTTTTGTTCTTTCTCCTTCTGATCCATTTCAAAGTTTTCCAACTCCTGAACTAGATCTTCTTTATTCATTTCCTCTAATAATTCTTCGATTTTTTCCATTAAATCCTTCATATCCTCATCAAGGACCTCATCGAACAATTCTTCTAATTTATCTTTTTTCTCTTCAAGGGCAGGATCAGGTTCGGTATGCTCTTTTTCCATCTTTCGATTTTCATCAAAATCCTTCTTTGCCTCTTCTATTTTTTTCTCTAATTTATTATGACGATCTAGCAATTTTTCCAATTCCTTGCGATCTTGCCAATCCATATTTTTCTTCTGCAATAACTTATTCTGAAGTGCCTTAATATCTTCTTGCAACTTCTTAGATTCTTTGATTGCCTTATCTAGCTCGGTTTTAATCTCTTCACTGTTCTTAGCTTCCATCTTGCGATATTCATCAATTGAAGGCAAAGAATAGCTCATTACTGCAGTTTTAGCGGATTTTGCACCATTAATACCATCATTATCAAACACCTCAAAGTAATAAGACAACTTATCGCCAGGTTTCATACCTAATTGAACCAAATCCCAAGTATAATCATATTGAGCTTGCTTGCCCATTGCTGTTTTGATAGGAATAACTTGTGAAGATTTTGCACCTTTTTCAGATGTAACACTATAATGAAATGATAATTTACTCAATCCATAATCATCTCCAGCTTCACCTGCAAAGAATAATACTTTTGCCTGTGTACTATCCTCAAATTGCTCTACTACAATCGTAGGATGAACATCAGGAATCGCACTCAAACTATAATTAACAGAATCTCCTTTTTGCAAATATTCATTTGAAACATAAACCATATAAGTCGCATCTTGATTGATGTTTTTACTTAATGTAAATGATTCTTGACCAACACGTTTTAAAGTATTTGCTTTATTATTATTTGAAAACTGAACAGCAATGTCATCTGTATTTTGTGCATTGAATGTCCAAGAAATTTTAGTACCAATAGGAACAACTAAATCTCCAATATTAGCAATTTTCTCATCTAAACGCCCAGTATAAGCTGGATAATCTAAACGAACATCAAAACCAACAATATTGGGTTTCTTCAACACTTCCAAATCATAAGATTTAGAATCAAAACCACTTGCAGTAAAATTAAAGGCTGTATTTTTCGCTACTTTTCTAAATTTGTAAGAGAAAGTATTATTGTCAACTTTAGTCAGTTTATATTTATAATCATCAACATCTATGAAAACCTCATTTGGCAAAACATCTCCCTTGACTTTTACTTCTATATCAAGATCATCAAACTGAACTACAGAAAGGTCTTTATTATTTAAAGTAAATTGAAAAGGTGCAGCTCTTTCAAACTCTGTGTCATTATTAATAAGACGAGTTGTACCATTTTCAATGATACGAGCATCTACTAACAAAATCAACAATAATAATAACAATGGAGGAAGTGCAAACCTAAGATACTTTCGATTTTGGTTTAAATTAATTGCTGCTTTAAAAGGCACTGGGTTCAACTCCCCTATTTTTTGATTAATACTTGCATTAATTAAAGAAGCCTCATTAGAGGCACTTGATTGTTTTTTTAATTGTAAGACATTTAGTAATTTATCCTGAACATTACCAAAATGATCTCCTATAATTGATGCCGCTTTTTCATGTGAAATGACCTTTCCTAATTTGAAATAATTCAAAAGAGGTAGAAAAATCCATCCTCCAATTGCGGCAACACTCACACCTACAAAAGAAAAGAACATCATTTTTCGTGTCGAAGAAGGGAAATACATATAATATTCCAATACAGAAAACAAAGTGAATAAAGCCAAGACGATACCAACACTGTATAAAGTTCCCTTTATCAATTTGTTAATATAATACTTTCGTATGAACTGATCTAGCTTTTGTATTAGTAGTTTATAATTGTTGTTTATTTGTGACATGATTTTCTCTTTAATTCATTAGTGATTATATTTACTTGAAAACCAGTTTGTATATAGTCAATAATAATAGTTTGCTATTTATAAAATTTAGCTACGTTTTGATACAAAAACGCGCCAGTATCTACGATAAAACACAGTAAATGTTTCAACATCCATGCTTTTTAACATTTCAACAGGGTTTAGTTCTTCAATATATTGATGATACCAATAAAGTTACATTTCTACCTATTAGCTGGTAAGAATTTGTAACAGTATTTTTTGAATAAAATTGTGACTATGATTTTTGAATTTAATCAAATAAAGTAGGTGGTAATTGTATAGGTTGATACAATTCTGGTTCATTATTTTTATAGGAATTAACTCGATCAGAAACAGGAAAAACATCTAAACATCCACTTTTTAATGTTTGCATCATGTTTAATATCTCTTCTAATTTAAGCTCTTCCAGCCATTTCTTTTGCTCTTCTTGTGTAGAGAGGATAATCGGCATTCGATCATGGACTTTACTCATTTCTTCATTTGACCTAGTGGTAAGAATTGCAAATGAATAATAAGGTAGTCCATTAGGATCATTCCATATGTCCCAAATACCAGCCATTGCGATAATCGGTTCATTCTGCATTGTAATTCGATATGGGATTTTTTTACGCCCTTCTTTGCGCCACTCATAAAAACCATCAGCAAGAACTAAACATCTTCGCTTCCGAATAGGCATTCGAAAAGATAATTTACTAGCAATGCCTTCACTCCTTGCATTAATCAAATTACTACCTATTTTTGCATCCTTTGCCCAATAAGGTACTAAACCCCAAGACATTTTCTGAAGATTTTTAGGAAAGTTATTTCCTATAATGTAAGTTTCATCAGTAGGTACTATGTTATAATTTGGAATTATATCTTCTTCTATTGTAATATTAAATTTTTTACTTACTCGTTCTTTTGAAACAGCCAAAGAAAATCTTCCACACATATATATATAGCTATTTGATTATAATTTTTATTGAATTACTAATCTGGCTTTGGTAAAGTTTATGACTATATAATATAGCTCTAAATATAACTTTATAGACAAATTAGAGACAACGAATATAAGATAAATTATTCTAACTGTTTTTGCAAGAATGTGGAAAACTATGTGGAAAACAATTATAGTTCTAATCCGCCTTGCATTTTATTAAAAATAATACTCGATTTCAACATTAATTTCAGTGTTTTGTGCATAAGGCAATACAAAAAACATTAATACTGCTCAAGTTTTGATGAAAACTTAGCATAATATAGAAAAAGATCTTTTTTGTTTTTGTCTCTAGAAAATATAATCGTTTGACATTATGAATCTAGATAAATATATTGTTTGAAAAACTACTGAGAAGTAGAAACAAATAGTTATCCACATCGTTTTTCAACATTTTTTTTAAAATATTGATTATCAACTAATTAAATGTACACTAAACTAACATCTAGACTACTAATAATGTTAATAACTATGGTGATAACTAGGGGAGTTATTAACACTTCTCCACATCTAGAAGTAAAACAGAATTAAAAACGAGTTATCCACAACATTTTTTGTTAGTTACTCCACAGTTATCCACACTCATTCTAGAGTTATTCTATTTTCCACCTTAAAAAGTTATTATGTGTATAAAGTCTTTCTAGATTGTGGATAACTACCTAAATACCTGATTTCCTGCTATTCTAGAAGTGAATAAGATGTGAATTAGTGTGGATAACTCTAGAGTATTCACTTTTCCAAATTATTCTAGAGTTTCTTATCCACTTATTAACACTATGATGATGAGTCGTTTTTTTTTAAAATTTATTAATATTATTAATAATGTCATTAAGTCATAAAAAAAGTGGAAACCTTAAACAAAACATTTTAGTTTTGTCTTTATAAAACAAAACAATTTCAATCATGGGAAATCAGGCAGTATCTTATATCTTAAAACGCCCTGTCAGAATTTGGTTAGCGATAGGTGTTTTCATGGTCATCATGCAAGTCGTCATTGGAGGAATCACTCGTTTGACAGGTTCTGGACTTTCAATTACAAAATGGGACATTGTAACAGGCACACTTCCGCCACTTAATGACAATCAATGGCAAATTGCCTTTGATGAATACAAAGCAACACCTCAATACGAGAAGTTAAATGAGGGAATGGAGATCAAATCGTTTAAATTTATCTACTTCTGGGAGTATTTTCATCGACTCTGGGCACGCTCTATGGGATTTGTGTTCATTATTCCATTTTTTTACTTTTTGAGAAAAAAATGGTTGCCAAAACCTTTTGTACGAAAATTAATTGGTGTGATTATCCTAGCCGCTATAGTCGCTTCTTTTGGCTGGATTATGGTTGCGAGCGGTTTAATTGATCGACCTTGGGTTAATGCCTATAAGCTGACGCTGCACTTATCCTTGGCTTTGGTGCTCTTTGGGTATTTATTGTGGATAACTTATGAGAGTTTTCAGCCAGTTAAAAAAGTTATTAACAATTTAAAGTTAAAAAAACTAGCAAAGCTAATAACTGTTGTTATCTGCCTTCAGATCGTTCTAGGCGGCTTAATGTCAGGAATGAGGGCTGGTTTGGTAGCTCCAACCTGGCCAGATATGAACGGTGAAATTATTTCTAGTGAAGTTTTCCACAAAAATATGTGGAATGTGGAAAACTTTGTGAATTACGATAGTACGAACTTTATGCCGATATTAGTACAGGTTTTTCATCGTTCAGTTGCTTATATTTTGACCGTTCTGATTGCCTTATTTTATGCTAGATCTAGGAAGATTAAAATAAAACCGCTTAACATTGGTGTTAATTTAATGCTGGTTATGCTGGTTATTCAATTCTTGCTAGGGGTTTTCACAATTATTAATTGTAGGGGAAGTGTTCCTGTTGCTTTAGGTGTTTTTCATCAGGCAGGAGCAATTATTTTGTTAGGAATTGCTCTATTTGTTAATTATCAGTTTTACACACCAAAATCAATGAATGTGGAAAACTCAGAATGATTTTGAAATAAATAAAAATCAAATACTGATCTATCAAGATCTAGAAAGAGCAAAAATAATTTTTTGCTCTTTTTTTATTTTGTTTATGCCTTCTTTTCCACAATTATCAGATTTTGCTGTTAGCCTATGGCTGAATTGAAGAGCTTGGATACCTATTTCATTGATTTTCAAATTTAATGTGGAGAACTAGATCTTTTCTTAGGTTTTTGCGAAATTTCTTTAAAAAAGAAAATAAAAGAGAGTTATTCACACTAAATTCCGTGAAACTATTTTTCAACATTTAAATTATTTTTTATTCACGAGTTTTCCACAATTGTTAGGATCACTGTTAATCTAGCACTATAATTACTTATCCAACCAATTTGCTCTTCTAGCCCAGAGAACTGATTTTCTTGTCCATCTTTTTGTTAAAATTTTTGAAAATCAAAATAATTACGAGTTATCCACAGTAGAAACGAAAAATGAATATTTTCCTCTATTTAATTTTTTCTATAGACTAGTTTTCCACGGTTTTTATAATTTGTTGTTGATACAGACACGTATTTTATAAAATCAAATTATTCTCTTAAAAAACTATTATTTTAATGTGGATAACTGTACTTCTCGCCTATTTTTTCAAAATTTTTTGTAAAAAGTAAAAACGGGTAAGTTTTCCACATTAAAAATTCTAGAATTGAATTTCTGCGGGCTTTTAAGTTTTTCTTCTGTCAGTTATCCACAATGATCAAGCAACTGTTCTTAATTTAGAGCATAAGCAGCTAAAATCGAATACTCTTGTACTGATTTTGGATTTTTAATGTGGATAACTGTACTTCTCGCCTATTTTTTCAAAATTTTTTGTAAAAAGTAAAAACGGGTAAGTTTTCCACATTAAAAATTCTAGAATTGAATTTCTACGGGCTTTTAAGTTTTTCTTCTAGCAATTTTCCACAATTGTTAATTTAGGTAGATAATTCCTCTGATTTTATATCAATGCTATTTATTTCTGCTTTATCCATGATAAAATGCTCTTTCTTCCAGGAGGTATATCTGTTTATCACTGTTTCAAAAATGGATATTAGAATAGATCATAGCTTTGCTAATTGGGTATTAACTCTAATTATAGTTATATAAAGTCCAATCTAATAGGTTCTAAGTTTTTAGCGAGCTTCCTTTAAAAAAATAATCGTAAAGTTATATACAAGAAAGGCTCTAAAAGCATACTTTTGCCTCCTTTTTAATATTTTAGATATTATATCTAGTGATATAGAGAGAAATCGCAAGTATTGCACTATTTTGGGCATTATGTGTGGTTTTTTGCCTTATAAACAGTTTGAGCTTTTTTATGTGGATAACTAAGACAAATCTTACTTTTGGAATTTATTTTCTTAGAAAAATGAATTTTTTAGCGAGTTATCCACATAAAAGCAAAAATAAAAATGATTTTACCTTATTTATTGAGCTAATTGATGAATAGTTATCCACAAAAAGATTAAAATGTGGATAAAATATGTGGATAATAAACAAATTAATGATATTCATTGATTTGTGAAGGCGAATTAAAATAAAAGCATATGTATGTTTTTATAATATATATAATGAAAACTCATTTTTTTCTTTTTTTCTTAAAAATTTGGACTGTATTTATAGCAAAATACGAGATGCCAAGTTTTTAAAGAAATAAAAATGTGAATAACTTTTTAACATACTTTCGGCTTATATGAGCTTTAAAAGCTGAAAAGCGTATTTTTATCCTATTTTAAATTAATGAATGTTGATAACTTTGTGGAAAAATAAAGTTATCAACATTATTTTCGATATTATGAATTAAAAGATAAAAATATATATATTTAGCGCGGAATGAACAAAATAGTGATAGTTTTCTTAAAAGACTATTTTTAAACATTTTTAAGAATCAGGGAACTATCTTTCTTTGAAGTAAGTTAAGTAGGTATAATGATGATAAAAGGAATAATTTAATTTTTTTAAAAAATTATGCAGAAAAATTTTTTTTATTAAAATCACTATACTATATTTGCACTGCTTTTGAAGAAAAGCATTATATAAATAAGGCTGGCCCATGGTGTAATTGGTAACACACCGGTTTTTGGTACCGACATTCAAGGTTCGAGTCCTTGTGGGCCAACAAAAATAAAAAAAGAGGACAATTGTCCTCTTTTTTATTTCTAGACTAACCAAAAATCAACCTATCAATAACTAAAAAACTGCAAAGGCATCTAATCTTAAATTAGGCTTTTATCCCCATATAGTTTTTTATTATTAATTACATCATCCATTTCCTACGATGGTTTATTCGTCTTCTTTCAAGTTCAGAATAGATAGTTTTACCAATTTTTGCTTGATGATTTTTCCCTCCATAACGAATAGCAATATAAAGCATACCAATGAGAAAAATAAAAACAGAAATAGGAAATAAGTAGATAATATTAGTTAGGAAAAATCCCTCTGTAAAAATAGCGAAGATCAAACCTGAAACGATCCAAGTAGGAGAAAAAATGACTAAACCGATTAACTGATTAAATAGATTATTGATAATTTCTTCTTGATTTTCCCATTTCAATTTAAGCTCTCGTAGGTATTCCAAAGAAAAGTAAGCAGGATTTACAGTAAGGATAGTTTCCAATTCATTGCGATTGTCACATTCTAATTTTTTTAGATAATATTGAATAGCATAGTCTTTCATACCTTACATTTTACAGTTAAATTTCGGCATTTTTCAACTGTTGAGGTAATTATTTTTCAATTTTAAGATTTTATTTAGAGGAATTCTAAACAAAATCTTAAAATTAGGCTAAAGGAGGATCTTCATCGGTAGAATCACGAATAAAGGGAAAGTCTTTTCGATGAGGCGAATTTTCTTGATGATCCTGAATTAATAATCTTGAATAATAAATGCCTGCAATTAGAGCTACAAATGCCAAACTCGCTAATGCTGGGATGTTTTCTTGAAATAGAAAAAAGTCATAAGTACCGTGTAATAGAACTGCTCCAAAAAAGCCATAAGCTAAATATTTGACCTCTTCTTTTTTTGGTACATTGTGCTTTGCTAAACCAACATAATAGCCCATAATTACCGCAAAAGCAGCATGAGCAGGTACGGCAGTAAACATTCGCACTAATACCGTTTCTGTTCCATAACTAAAAGCATACAAGATATTTTCGAGTGTTGCGAAACCCATTCCAATCATGACTGCATAGACGATTCCATCAAATGGTTCATCAAATTCATCGTGTGGATAAATGTAATATCGTAAGAACATAAACTTAACTAACTCTTCGCTACATGCTACAACAATATACGCAAAGGCTATTGTCATAAATACATTTGGTGACTCTGTAATCCCAAGATTAACACCAGTTTGTTCTAAAAAAATAGCAGGAATAGTACTTAGCATACCGAAGCCGAAACAAGCAATCAAATACCGATGTGGTTCTTTTTCATGAATATCTCGAGTATATATATATATGCTGATGAGAAGTCCTGGAATAATTGCTAATAACAAGTTAAGCATGATAAATTTTTAGTTGACTTTTGAAATAGAACGAAATATACATTATTTTTTTGAGATATGTATTAAGAATTGGGCAATCACCTTTGGAAGAATTGTATTTTCCTTCGTTTTTATACCTAAATAATTAGGTACTGTTTTTAGTGCTTTTGCTACATCTAGTTCTTTTTGTGATTGTGTGAGGTAGATGTTTTTCTTATTGAAATACTTAGCTAGGTATTCTTGTTCTGTTTGCCCAGGAGTAGGAATGAATAGTGCTTTTGTACCTAAAACAGCCAAATCCATAATTGTGCTATATCCCGATCGAGTGATAATAAATTTGCTTTCTAAAATGGCTTGATTAAGTTGAGGAGCAGTCATGAAATTTTGTATCATTACGTTCGTATTGACACGATATTTCTTATGAGTTTCTGTTTTGCCTTTAATGATTAATGATTTTAGTGGCAACTCTTTGAGCTGTTTTATTACTTTTTCTTCAAAATAAGTTCGCTGAGGTTCTGGACCAGATAAAATAACTAAAATATCTCGTTTTATCTTTGTTTGAGAATAGACCATTCTTGTAAGTGTGCCTATATATTGAATATTTTTCAAACCATTATTTCGAGACAATATCCCTGCTAAGCTCTCTTCTTCTTTTTCATAATCAGGAATCCAACAAGCATCAAATCGTTTGATTAGTTTTTTATTAAAAAAAGCTACTCCATTTTCAATTGTTTGGTTTGGAATCTTAATATTTAATTGATGTGTTAAAAAAATAGAATAGACATTTTTAGAATAACATCCATAACGATTGTCTGAAATAATTGCATCAATTTGATATTCCTTGACTATTTTTTGAATAATTTGATGTTCTTTTTGAATAACTTTTAGAACTTTCAATATTTGAGGCGCAATATTCGCGATCATATTATTGGTACGATAAGAAATATTATAAGCAGGTAATTCAAGGATGGTCAAGGAAGGATATTCTGCTTTAAGTAAATGCAAGGCTCGCCCATCTGTACCAATAATGACTTCACAACCTTGATGAAGTAGTTCATTAATAATCGGTATACAACGTGTCGCGTGACCTAACCCCCAGTTCAAAGGTGTAATTAATATACGTTTCAAATACTTTGTATTTTTGTTTTACGTTACAAGTAGATTGGAATTATGTATTTTTGAATGCTATTGTCGAATTTTGATGGAATTTAAAAAATCCATCCACTATAAAAAAATTATCATGAAGAATTGGAAAAATATCATCACTATATTTAGCATCTTATTATTTGTAGGAAGTATGAGTAGTTGCTCTGCTTCAAAAAGAGGCGGCAAATCGAAGCGAAAGCGCGGTTGTAAATGTCCAAAATGGAGTCAGAACGAACAAGTTCAACCAGCTGACAAAGTAGAGCAAACCGAAATCGTTGTCTTTGAAGCAGATGCAGAGTAAATCAAAGGCATGGGACAATTTAAAAATTATCCCATGCTCCTCTCCTATTCTATTGTCCTACAAAAAACAGTGCATTTCCAAAAAGCACTTTGCCACTATGCCAAAAGCCTCTAAATATTGGAGAATCTGGCATGTATATAATATGTCCTTTTCCGTAGTTTTCGACGGCAAGTGCTGCTGAATTTTTCAAATCTTTCTTTAGGTCGATTCCTACAAAACCACTAATGTGACTATCTTTTTTAAAGCGTCCGACTGTCCAGCCTTTACCATCTAAAGGCTCAAAAACCATACTATTTCTTTTCATAATATGAACGCTATTTTGAAAACCAAAAGATAAAGGATGGGTTTCATCCAAGTGAATTTTGTAAATACTTCCAGCCACTAATCGAGATGTACTTGCGCGTTCTCTTTCCGCATATTTAATTTTATTCCGATCTTGTTTACGAGATTTTCGAATTTCAAAATTGGTACTAGACTGCCGAGCTAAAGTTGAAACTGCTCCATCTAATGCAATCACTTTTCCTCCTTTTTGGACAAACGAAGTCAATTTTTTAGTATGTGAGCCGTAACTTCCTGCAGGCATAATAATTACGTCATACTGAGATAAATTAATAGAAGACAAATAATCGGTTTTTAAAGTAGTTATTGGATAGCCGATAACTTGCTCAAAATAATACCAAACTTCGCCATAAGCCATAGGCGAAATTCCTTTTCCTCCAATCAATGCAACTTTAACAGGTTTGATATACTTCTGATAGCCTGATCCCATATCATAACCATTTTGTGTCATTCCTGTATTCAGAAAGGTTAAGGATTTACTATATCTATTCGCAATTTGTACAATTTCTTCATCATACCTAACAAATTTAGTTTGATTATCTCCTTTTGTAATAATTAAACTTCCACGATCAAACGTTTTATCATTAGCTTTAAAAGGATGTTCGGCAAAACGAACAACCATGTTTTGTTGCAATAATTCGCCTAATATTTTGACATCAGTCGCATCATTATAAGTCAAAACAACAGCATAAGGTACTCTAGTAGGTAATTGAGTAGGAAGTACTTCTTTTACTTCATACTTCTTTATTGGAATATCTGTTTCAATGGCATAAGTTTCCAATTCATATATATATGGTATCGCCCAAGCTGTTAAATCATAAGTTAATGAATCTTCCAGCATTGTTTTAGGTTCGAATAATACCTTTACAAATCTAGATAAAGGTTGATCAAGTCGAACTATAATATCATTATCTGCAATCGAACAATTTTTTTCTTTATTATTAAGGTAATCAAACCCTAAGACTGAACCCGTAGCGTCATTTGGAAAACCGTATTGAATACTTTGATTGTCTAATAACTTTAGAAAGGCGGCAATAGTTTGGCTTTTTTTAGGTGTATTCTTAATGACATAAGTTTTGTATTTATCTTGCACTTTCTCAGAAAAGTATTTTTTAAATTCCTCCAATAATTTGGCTTTATTATTATATCCTGTTTCAATTGTTGAAATACTAGCAGCAAAATGATGTTCAAGACGATCTTTTAATCCTAAATTATTACCTGTTTCCATCGTAGCAGATAATCCAGCTCTACCAGATCCACCTTGCTCATAAGTAAAACCAATAGCTCCATTAAAAATGGGCCAAGTATCGCCATAACTTGGATAAAGTAGGTCAAAAATTTCATCTGTATAATACAGCCAGCCATTAGCATCAAAGTATCTTGCATGGTTATTTCCAGCTAAATGTTGGAAGTCTCGTTGCCAATCTGTAATCGTTTCATGGAACGGTGCAGCAGCAGGCGCGAAGAAATATGGAGAATTTACGCCCATTTCATGAAG
>CAKZLL010000350.1 GCA_937125475.1 uncultured Saprospiraceae bacterium
TAAAACACTAAAATTATGAAAAAAATAATTATTCTATTTACATTAAGTTTTATAATTAGTTGTACTTCAAAAACCACAGAAAAAGAAGATATTAACGCTATAAAAAATGTGTTAAAACAACAAGAAAAAGCTTGGACAAATAACAATATTGAAGGCTATATGCAAGGCTATTGGAAAAGCGATTCTTTAAAGTTTTACGGAAGTGGTGGTCTTACAAAAGGCTGGCAACAAACGCTAGTCAATTACAAAAAAAGAAACCCAACAAAAGAGCATTTTGGTAAACTAATCTTTAAAACAACTGATATTTCTAAAATTGAAAATAATAGTTATTGGGTTATGGGAACTTATCATTTAAAACGAAAAATAGGCAATGCCAATGGTTTTTTTATGATTATATTTAAAAAAATAAATGGCGAATGGAAAATTATTTCAGACACTACTTGCTAATTTCTATACATTAAAACTAAACTAATATGAAATTTATTAAAGTCTACATACTTGCAACGTTAACTATATTTTTTGTTAGTTGTAAAACAACACAAGTTGTAACAGAAACAACTACAGAAACCTCAACTTTTCAGAAATTAGCAAATTTAAAAAATGTGGTTAGTATCGAAAAAAGAGATCTTGTTAGTCATTTTAACGAAAATTACGAAATCTGGTTTCAACAACCCATAGATCATAATGATGCTTCTAAAGGCACATTTAAACAACGTGTGTTTTTAGGTTTTGAAAATGCTAAAAAACCCGTAATTGTAGAACTTCGTGGTTATGGAATTGGGTCTTAAAAAGCAGGAGAATTAGCAATCATATCACTTAGAGCGCGAACTTTAGGAATTGTACGATAAATAAACTTTTGACCGCCAAATCCTGGATTAACAGACATTAGACAAACCAAGTCCAAATCAGCAATAATATCCTCTAGTACATGAACTGGTGTATGAGGGTTGAGCGCTACACCTGCTTTTGCTCCTGTCGCTTTGATTTGCTGAATTGTACGATGCAAATGTGGACAAGCTTCATAGTGAACCGTAATTACGTCTGCTCCAGCTTCACGAAATGCCTCAATATATTTCTCTGGTTCTACAATCATCAAATGAACATCTAAAGGTTTGGTACAAACACTTTTCATCGCTTTCACGATATTCATTCCAAAACTAATATTGGGAACAAAACGCCCATCCATAATATCAACATGTAGCCAATCCGCCTCACTCTGACTGACCATTTCCAAATCTTTCCCTAATTGGGTGAAATCTGCGGCTAAAACCGAAGGTGCTATTAAATGATTTTTCATGGCGCAAATCTACTATTTTTTCATAGTAGAGCAAAGGGCTTATTGGATAAAATTCACTAGAATAGCAGCTTTTTATAAAAAATAAGAATAGACTTGTTCCTCTTTAAAAAAGAACAAGCCTATTTATTAAAAACACGCTAGCTCAGGCATTATCAATTGTCTATTAAAAAACCTATCGACCTATATATATGATTTGACTACCTTCAAGTAAAGGTTGTCGTTTGTATCTTAATAATAATTGAACGACTGCTAAAACATCTTTTTCGCAGTAAACTGCAATTCTTTCTAAATCATCCTCTTCCCAATATACACGACCGACTTCACTTCCATCAATATCATCTTTGGGAGAAGGTATTCCAAAACAAGCACAAAGCAATTTAAGAGCGGTGAAGTTTTTATAATCCCCAAATCGCCACATTAACATCGTGTCAAGTAGGTGTTTGGTTTCCCAAGGTTTTGCACCAGAAATATTAAGCGGACGCGGTAGAGGCATTTGATGGATCAACATCCTGCGACAAATAAACGGAATATCAAACTCTTTCAAATTATGTCCACACATAAAATGCTTATTGACATTCCAATAATAATTAGTGATGAGATCCGCAAAATCTTGAAGTAATTTCTTTTCATCGTGATCCGCAAAGGATTTCAAACGAACATTAAGCGTTTGCGTTTCTGTATCGCGTACCACAATTCCAACTGAAATACAAACTATCTTGCCAAATTCTGCAAAAATCCCTGCTTTATCATAATTGGCTATTGCCTCTTCTTCTGTAACAGGTTCATTGTATTTTTTTATAACAGATTTGGTTTTAATCTTCCAAAGTTTCTTGAAATCATCAGAAAGATCATCATAAGAACGATGACCGCCAACCGTTTCTATATCCAAAAACAGAACATTCGTAATATCAATTGTATCAATCATAAAAATTAACTTAACTTAATCTGCGTTATTAGTATTCAATAGGCTTGTACAGCAGCTCCTCTACAAGTCTAATATTTAATGGAATGAATATTGGACAAAGACTAAAAAGGGAAAAAGAATTATTAAAGATTTTTTATATTTAATAGTAATGAAATCTTATCTTTGTAATTCTAATGGATTAATCAATCCACCAAACAAATGTCTCTCATTAATCATCCAATATTAACAAATATAATTAATTTATTCACAATATAGTTATATTGTCGCAAAATAATTATATAAATTATTTTTTTTAACATTAAAATGTAAAAATTTTTATGAGTCAAGCAGCTAAGGATAGAGAAAAAAGAAGGCAAATCAATGCCATTGCTATTGTGCTAATTATCGGTTTATTAGGCGTTACTATTTACTTATTAATGGCTAATATCAGTAGTAATAAAGCAAATACTAAGTTAGTTGAACAAATAGACTTAGCAGATTCTTTGAATAGACAACTTGATGCTGAGTTTCAATCAGCTATGCAGGAATTAGATGCAAAAGCCGCTGAAAATGAAGAATTAAGAGAAATAATTGACCAGCAAAAAGAGCAATTAACGATTGTTAGAAATAAGATTCAACGTAATATCAGAAGAGGTAAAAGTACGGCATCTATGTTGAAAGAAGCTCAAGCTCAAATTGCAGGTTTGCGTGTAAAAACTAATAGTTTTAAAGTAACAATAGATTCTTTATTGACAGATAATGCAGATTTAAAAGAGTATTCGCAAAATCTAAAAACAGAAACGGTCTATCTAAAAGATACGATTGCTAAAAAGGATGAAGCCATTGCAGAAAAAGAAGAAGTTATTGCTATAAAAGAAGTCGAGAAAAGAAAAGTAGAAGAGGAAAAAAATAAATTAGCAGATAAAGTTGCTTTAGGTGGTGTTTTGAAAGTAAGAGCTTTGGAGGCTCAAGCTTTAAAAATAAGACGAAGCGGTAAGGAAAAAAAGACTAGTTACGCTAAACGAGTAGAGAAATTCTCGGTTTGTTTTAATATCATTAAAAATGATTTAACGGTAGCAGGTAGAAATAAATTGTTTTTGAGAATCATTGATCCTGAAGGAAAAACAATCGCAGTAGAGCAAAGAGGTTCTGGCACTTTTCCTAATCAAGATAAAGGTGGTGCAGAAACACAATACACTGCTTCTAAATCATTTGAATACAATAATGATGCACCTCAAATTTGTATTGATTGGATTCAAGAGGAGAAATTAACCGTGAAAGGAGAATATAAATTTGAAATTTATAATAAAGGATATTTAGCAGGATCAAAACTGTTGAAATTGAAATAATTGTTAATATATGTAGGGCAAATGCATGCCTTTGCCCTACGTAAATTTTATTTCAAAAACCGTCCAATCATTTTCTCTACCATTTTCTAGTTTTGAATTAAGATGTTTAGCTAATAGATTGACTATTTTCAATCCTAAGGCACTTTGTTTATTTATCCCTGCTTCATTCAAATCCTTCCCATTATTACTAACTTTTAAATGCCAATTATCCTCATTTTTAGATAGATCAATCTTAATTTCACCATTTAATTGATGATCAAAAGCATGAATAATAATATTAGAAAGTAATTCTGTTAATATTAAACCGAGCGGAATGGCTTTCTTAATATCAACTTTATGAGGTGATTGAATGGAATAATTAATAATCGCACTTTGACTATGATGCGTACTATCTAAAAAATAAACCAATTCTTCACAATAGTATTGAAAATCAATGAGTTCCTTTCCTTTCTGTTGCAATTGCCGTTGTAATAAATAAATAGCTTGTAAGCGAGATTGCTCCATTTTTAATTCCCTTACGGACAAATCATCGGTCTGAATAAGCGAATTGATTTTAATAATACTGGACAATAATTTCAATTGATCTTGGACAAAAGGCAATAAAACAATACCTGTATTAGGCTCATTTTTGGGCGCAGCAGGTAATGTAGGAGTTGTAGTAAGGACAGGGTCAACTATTTTAGGTAAAATATCGACCATCGTTTTAGGCAATTCAATTTTACTGATGGCAGGAGAAATTCCTTTGTTTTTAGGTAATAATTTACCTACTTTTTCGCGTACTTTTTTGGGTAATTTTGGAGGAGCATATTTACTCAATTTAGATTTTATTTTCGCTTTCATTTGCTTCGGATCCCGATTTTCTAATTTAAAAAAGAAAAACATAGCTAAGCCAAAAGACGCTAAAAACATGGGTAAAACAGTCCAAAACAAATATTTATAAACAGCAACTGAATCCTTGCTAATCACCGCTTCTTCATAATTGACCTGTGATTTTTCGATCTGTTTAGTCAGCTTTTCCATCTCAAATTTGCTCGCTTCCACGTACAAACTATCGAATAAATGTCGAGATTGATAAGCCTTTTCAAATTGTCCTGTATTGCGATAAGTATTAGATAAAAGCAACGCTGCTTTCTGCATTTCTAATTGCAAATGCCCATCTTGAGCCGCGAGCATAGCCGCATTTGCATGTGTCAAAACCGATGGATAATCTCCATTTTGAAAATAAAGATAACTCAGATTCAATTGATTTTCGGTATAATCAGCCTTTTTATTGAGTTGCAAATTGATTTTAGAAGCTTCTTTGAGATAGCCGATTGATGGTTCTACGCCCAAAATTGACACATAATGCTTGCCCAAATTATTCAGGGAATGCGCTAAATCTTGCAAATTTCCAGTCAATTGTAATAGCCGTAACGCCTCTAATTCATTGTTAAAACCTGTTTCAAGGCTATCTAATTCGATATAGGTCAACCCCGATTCGGAGAGCATTTTGGCATACTCGACTGTATCATTTGCTTCTTGAAAAGCATATAACGCCTCTTTTTGCCATTTAAGGCTTTCTCTATAAAACGTTTTATTGAAATAGAATTTGCCCAAATGCTGTTTAGCAATTCCGACTGCTTTGTCTTTTTTGGCTCGTTTTGCCCTCGCTATTGCTTTTTTAAAACTGCTTAATGCCAAATTATCATCACCCATTTCAAGGTAGGTTAATCCTGTTTTAACCATTGATTTGATTACATTTTCGGGCGATTTGACTGCATCATAAGTTCTTTCGGAACGTTTAAAAAACACAATCGCACGTTTTAAATCCCCTTCGCCTAAAAATGCTTCTCCTATATTGTATTCTGCTTTTGCAATATTTCGTTTTCGTCGTTTTTTCTCGAATATTTTTAAGGCTTTTTGAAAAAATACCCGTGCAGAAGTGTATTCTCGGAGTTCAAGATGGGCAGCTCCTTTTTCACTATAAACTTCTTTTAGGATAGACCAATACTTCACACTATCTTTTACATTGTCAATGGATTGACCTAAAAAATCTACGGCTAATTTGGGTTGATTTTGTCGATTGTAGGCTTTGCCTAACCGATAACTGACGCGAATAATTCGGTCATTATTCTTTTGTTTAGTCGCTAAATCTAATGCCTCTTGACCATAAACAATTACTTTGATTGGAGCAGTTTGTTCAAAATCATTTAACAATCCAAACAACATTTCTAACTTTAATGTATCATTAGACATTGTTGCTAGTTTTGTTTCTAGACTATCAAAATAGGCTTCGTCTTGCGCGAAAACCGAAATAGATAAAGTTAAAAATAAGAGGATTGTTGCTATTTTTTTCATAAAACTAATGTGATAATCTAAATCTACATTTCAATGAAAACGCTAATTTTTTGATTAACAAAAGAATAAAATTAGATCAATATGTTATTATGCACGCTTTAAAATTAAGCGATTACAAAACAAATATAAATAATAATAATGTATTGTCTGCTGACCTACTATTATTTTATTCAATATTGGTTTCATTTCTAATAAGCCAAAGTTAAGAATTAATATTTGAAATTTTGCGCTTATTTATGGAAGGAAAAAAAGAGGAAGAAAGGTGATTTTGAAGTCAATTACCATTAACTTGAGTGAAAATAGAAATAGAAGGCATTTTCAAAATACCTTCTATTTAAATACGACTGAAATGATTAAGCAGCAGTCACACTCATAGCCTTTTTGAGTGCTTGTTTGGATTGCATTCCAACTCCTGACCATTGCGCCTTTCCATTTTGGAAAACGAAAAAGGTCGGAACACCACGTACATTGAACATCTCAGCGACTTTAGGGTTTTTGTCGATATCAATTTTTACAATCGTTCCAGACTCGCCTATTTCTTGTTTTAATTCATTTAAAATTGGAGCCATTGCTTTACACGGACCACACCATTCCGCGAAGAAATCTATCAAAACTGGTTTTTCAGAATTAATGATATCCGTTAAATTAGATTTTGCCATCTTTTTTAAATTTTAGATTAATTGTTTTACCTAACTTATATTTAGGTTTCGTTTTTATTATTTACAACAATAAGGCAAAAATAAAGAAGAGGCTGTCTCAAAAGGGCAGCCTCTTTTCTATCAACATATCTATCAGGTAAAAATGGCTCTTAGTTTACTATGT
>CAKZLL010000351.1 GCA_937125475.1 uncultured Saprospiraceae bacterium
TTCCCTTTTTTGTAGCCTAACTCCAATTCTTTTACTTCTTTTTCTGATAAATTTATATGCTTTGTTTTTCTTCCCATCCTGCAAAAATAGTATTTTTTAGTTTTGTTTAACTATTTTTGCAGGAGTACTTATATTTATCTTATTTAACTCTTAATTCGCATAAGTAATTGATTGTTGTTGCTTCGCTTATTGTTGGATTACTAGATTATTTTGGTTCTCTGAAAAAAACTAGAATATCGCTTCTTTTTTAGGAATCGCAATTGAAAACTTGAGTAGAATCTGAAAAGAAATCACAAATGAATTATTTCTTACCATAGATCAATTTTTAGTAATAAAAAAGAAGCTATCTTTGCCTTATTATTTTTATTTAAATGAAATGCAATGAGTTTTTTAAAGAAATTGAATGAACGTTACGCTACCAAAGCGATGAATAATGAAGTAATCCCACAAGAGAAAATAGATAATATTTTGGAGGCTATAAGATTAGCTCCAACCTCTAGTGGATTACAACCCTTTGAAGTTTTTGTTATTACAAATAAAGAGCTCAAAGCCCAGATAAGAGAAATAGCTTGGAATCAATCACCTGTCACTGATTGTTCTCACTTATTAGTATTTGCTGCTTGGGATAATTATACAGTGGATCGAATTAATTATATGTTTGATTTAACCAATGAAATTCGGGGCTTTAAAAATGAAGGTTGGGAAAATTACCGTCAATTGTTATTAGCGAGCTACCCAAAACGCGATGCGATGCAGAAGTAAATTTTGAACATGCTGCACGACAAACCTATATTGCGTTAATGGCTGCTGTAACACAAGCTGCATTTGAAGGTGTAGATAGTACTCCAATGGAAGGTTTTGATAATGGTATTTTAGATAAAATATTAGGATTGCGAGAGAAAAACTTACGTAGTACAGTCCTTTTACCATTGGGTTATAGAGATGCTGAAAAAGATTGGTTAGTCAATTTAGTTAAGGTTCGTAAACCTATGGATGAATTAGTCAATACAATAGATTAAGGAACGAGCAAATAAATAAGCTACCCAAAATTGTGTAATGATTTTTATTTTTCACAAGGCGGATTTTACACAACATAGCGAGCTATACAAGAAAAAGACAATGTAGTGAAAAGTAAAATTCATAGCAAGATGGGTAGATTATTTTTTGCGCACTCCCTGAATACACTGTAACAAAAGTTATTTAAAACCTAGATGCTGAGAACCAATACCGTTTGTAGCTATTAATTCAACAAATGTAATCTATCCAATAATTTATTGCGTTGTTCTTTTCCGATCGGAATAACACTTCGACCAATGACAATCGAGGAATCCTCAATATCTACAATTTTATTAACATTGACGATATAAGAGCGATGAACTTTATGGAAAATGCTTGCTGGTAATTTTTCAATAATCTTTTTCATGGTGGTATGAACCATTAAATCTTCATCTTTTTGTCGAGCAATTAATACATAATTGCCTTTTGCTTGTACAAAAGCAATGTCTTCTAATGCAATTTTTACTAAGCGTTTATTGATATTGACATAAACATAGGCAGGTTGATCAGCTATCTTTTCAACTTCTGTAGACTTCATAGGTACAGGCATTGATTTTTTTAATCGCTGAATAGCACGCAGAAATCGAGTGAAATCAACTGGTTTTAATAAGAAATCAACTACATCATAATCAAATGCTTCTACCGCTTTTGTTTCGTCAAGCGTACTTAAAATGAATTTAGTATTAGAAACATTTTTAAGAATATCAAAGCCATTCAAATCTGGCATATGGAAATCTATAAACGCCACATCTACTTGATTTTCATTTAAAAAAGTCAAGCCATCAATTGGATTTTGAAAAGTATCAAGTACTTCTAGATTAACTTTTTGACAAAAATTAACTAATATTTTACAAAAAAATAAGTCATCGTCTATAATGATTGCTTTCATGTGTGTTGGTTTCTATTCGTTTTGGGTTTGAAACGTTTAAATTAGTTAATAGGCTGAGTGGAATTATTATTTTATTAATGTGTTTTAATTAAAAGGCTAAAATATATTATTTTGTTGTTGAAATGATATATTTTTTCAAAAATTGCACAAAAATCAGAAAATTTAAAAGTAATTTGTTTTTTTATTGTTCCTTAATAAGTATTTGTAACCTCAGACTATTGGTTTTGAACAAAGTTAAATTTAAGAGGCATGATAAAAAAGAGATTGTTTAAAATTTTTTACCTTAATCTTTTCTTGTTGACCTTTTTCAAGTTTTTCTATGATTTTTAATATAGCATTCCGATTTTTAGCGGATTTTATAAATTGTGGTAATCTTTCGACCATCGTCATATAATAATTTGATTGCCTTTCTCTGAGTTCTGATATGACATAGGTTTTTATTTCATTTAAATGTTGGTAATTATATGCCCAGAATAAATGCCCTTTTACACTTGTTTGCAACCACAAAGGTAAATTAAAAACAGGATCATTAGAATTGGATGAACTTTGATAAATTAGTCGGTCTTCTTGATTTTTCGGTTGATAGATTCTGACGGTTTCACAATGAGGACAAGGTATTCTTAGGGTACTTTTCTTATTCTTTTGATTGGGAACGGTGACTTTAATTAATTGCCCGCAATGATCACAATTCCTTTTAATGCTTACATGATAGCAAACTAAATCATTTGCAGCTTCTGAATAAAAGCAATTTTTACATTTTAATTGCCCGTTATTCAATCTCCAAGGATTATCAACAGATACTTCTGCATCTTTTTGACAGTTTGGGCAAACCACTAAAAACCTTGTCATAAAGGCACTTTTATGTTTTGCTCCTCCTTCATATCTACGTTCTTTTGAGTTTTTCATGCTACTTTTTTAACTAAGGGACAAGGAAATAGGTTATTGAAGATTTTTCTTTTCAAAATACTCCAACTTTTTTTTATGAAATTTAGTTCAATAGCTATAAAACAAGTCTAAAATCATATTTAGAATTTGTATTAAGTACCAAGGCGTGTTTTCTTCTTGTTTGAGACATTTTTTGAGGTGATAGGATGGCTATCGCTGAAAAAAATAACGAAGAAGAAGGAAAAATTATAGCATAGTTAATGTGAGTTTTAGAGGTGGATTGGTATAATATTAAAAAACTCAAAAAGCCTATTCTATACGTATAGAACAGGCTTTTTGAGTTTTTCATTTTAATAAAATGATGATTTATATTGTTTATTAGTCACGGTTTTCTAACTTTCCGCTTCCCAAATTTGAACTAATCTAATAATCACTTCAACAGATTTTTCCATATCCTGAACCGAAACGAACTCATGTTTGGAGTGAATCGCATGCATTCCTGCAAAAATATTAGGACACGGCAAACCCATAAATGAAAGGCGAGAACCATCTGTACCACCTCGAATCGGCTTTTTGGTTGGTGTCATACCTGCTTCTGTAATCGCACGCATAGCATATTCCGAAATTTGCGGATGTTGCTTGACCACTTCATACATATTTCTGTACTGCTCTACAATTTGATAATCAGCACTAGATTTTGGATAATTTTGCATCACTTGATCTACTGCGGCTTTCAATTCGCTATGATTAGCAGCCAAACCCTCAGAATTGAAACTCCTAACAATGAATTTTAAAACTGCTTTTTCGCCCAATGCTTGGAAAGAAGTCGGATGAACAAAGCCTTCTCTACCCGAAGTTGTTTCTGGCGAAAGTCGATCTTTAGGTAATGAAGCAATAATATCAGCACCAATTTTGATTGCATTTTCAAGAATGCCTTTCGCATAACCAGGATGAATCATTTTGCCATCAATCGTAATAATCGCAGCATCTGCCGAGAATGTTTCGTCTTCAAAACTACCTCTTTTTCCGCCATCCAGCGTATAACCAAAATCAGCATTGAGTTTTTTCATATCGGCTTTATCCACGCCTCTACCGATTTCCTCGTCTGGCGTAAATAGGATTTTAACTGTGCCGTGCTTGACTTCTGGATGCGTCATGAAATAATGAGCCGCGTCCATGATTTCCGCTACACCTGATTTATCATCAGAACCCAAAAGCGTTAAACCACTGGCAGTTACGAGATCTTGTCCAATCAATTGTTTTAAGTATTTATATTCACTTGCTGAGATGATTTGACTTGGATCATCTGGAAGTATAATATCATTTCCATCATAATTTTTATGAACAATTGGCTTGACATTCGTACCGCTGCTATCAGGCGAAGTATCGACATGAGAACAAAAGCAAATCGTCGGAACGTCTTTGCTCGTATTACTAGGAATAGTTCCATAAACATAACCCCATTCATCCAAATGCGCATCTTCAATACCGATTTCGAGTAATTCTTTGACTAAAATACGGCTCAGATCCTTTTGTTTTTCGGTAGAAGGAATAGTCTTTGATTCGGGGTCGGATTGTGTATCTATTTGTACATATTTCAAAAAACGCTCTAATACAGTATGATTAATTTCCATTAAAAAATATTTAAAAGTTGAATTTTTTATTAAAGTTGAATTGACACAACACAAATATTGAAAAAATAACTTAAAACGAGTAGTCTTTATTGACAAAAATTAATATGCTTACAAAATCATCTTTTAATTTTCTTTTTTATTGAACAAGTCTATTAATCGACCCACTGAATTTTACCACATTTTGCCTCAATCACTTTTGAATTTTTAGTTCTAAATTGGCTTAGAAAATCTTTCATTATTTGTTCCCATTGCTCATTTGTATCTTCACAAGAGATACGCATCATTGCAATATATTGAGTGTCGAAGATATAAATTGTAGGCGTAGTTTTACAACCTTTCTTAGAGCCTTCTTTTATTGGACCACAGTCAAAAGGGAAGTCTTTAAATAAAGCTGATGTTACTTCATTGGCTATTTCACTGGTAGGATAATTATATATATATACTTTTATCCGTTGTCTTCGATCGAAAAAATAACTATTCTTATTGTTATGGAGTTCTTTCGCGACGAGTTTGAATATAAAATTTTCGGAAGATTTTTCACCTAAATTTTTAAGTTGCCAACGATTAGGCTTCATTTCTTCTACTGTATAAATAGATTTTAAACCTTCCTTAAATGAATGGATTTCATCTGTTTGAATTAAGCGGGCTTCGGGGATTTCAACCTTTTCATTAGAACTATTTGAATCGTCTTGCTGCTTTTCTGGGCTGCATTGAATAGTAAAAAGGGCTAATAAAATTAAGCTAATTATTTGATGTTTTTTGTTGATCATGTTTTTATAAGTTTACTTTAGAAATTTTGATAAAAAAATATTAATCGCTTTCCTATCTGAAATTAATAATAAATCAGATAGAAAAGCGATTAGCAAACAGAATTTATAAAATAATTAAGGATCTTTGGTAATTATAGTAGAAAATGTAAAAAGCTGTTTTTAAAATAAAACTTTATTGAGGTGTCAGGGGTGAGGTATTAGAGAGGTCTGATAATCAATAGTTTGTTGATCTGACACCTCGCTCCTGACACCTGACACCTTTGGCAAAAACCTTGAAAAAGTAATTAATTAGTGTTTCACGATTTTTAAATGATTCACTGCTTTTCCATCTACCATCATTTGAACGATATAAACACCACTTTGGAGCTGATCACCTGTTGTGATCTCTGTTGTAGAATACGTCAAAGGATGTGTTTCGACCAATTGCCCAACCATGTTATAAATATTAAATTGCGCTTTTTGAAAAGCATCATTAATTTGATAAGAGATGACAAATTGATCGCTCGTTGGATTTGGCGCAACAGCCAAAACGAAATCATTTTTAATAGTTGTATGAGTATTGACTTGAATAGAATCAAAGATAGCAACAACATCAATACCCGCTTCGAGGATATTCCCAGAAATATCATCAGCCGTTTCAAAAATCAATTTCATTTTGTTGCTTACAGGAATAAAATCCTTAATTCTGATCATAGATTTGGGATTCCAAGCACTCAAGGATTGTGTAATACTCTCAATTGTAACGGTTTGACCACCGCTTGAAATTTTTATATTCAATGAATCATTTGCGGCAGAGTTTCCAAAATCATTAACAAACCATGTGTAATAACTCACATAAGGATCTCCATAACTAGACAAATCAAAAGAAGGTGATTCTAAAATAACATTTCCATTATCGACATCTCCTTGCCCTGGATTTCCGCCATCTTGTGTTACATAACATTTGTCACTATAATCAGTTTGAATATCAACCGAAGGCGTTATATAAGTTGGACCAACGCTTGTTCCAGTAGGTTCTACACGTTCCCAATCTCCTGCCGAAGCATTGCCACGAACTGCCCAACCCAGATCCATATTGAAGTCATCGTAATAACGCTGATTCATCGAAACAAGGTAATTTGTAGTATTTAAAGATATATTTTGATTAGTTAATGGCGCTAAATCATAACCCCATTTTCCAGCTTCAATCGTATAATCTCCTTCATAGAAATTAGCTAATGTGAAATTTCCCAACGTATCCGAAGTCGCTGAATAAGAAAACACATCATTGTAAATTTTCACTTGAACACCAGCCAATGTGACGCTTGTATTAATTTGTTTGATTGTTCCAGCCAACGAAATAGAAGGTAAAGGCATCAGTTGAACATCTTTCATAACCAATACGCCATTGCTTAGCGTAACAGTCTCTATTTTTTCCTCATAACCAGGCTTAAAATACCTAATTGAATAAGTTCCAGCATGAGCATAGCCAGTA
>CAKZLL010000352.1 GCA_937125475.1 uncultured Saprospiraceae bacterium
AACTGCTGTACTAAATTGTGGCAATTGATTGGATTTCGCAGCTTTAACACCTTCTAAAATACCCAAAATTGCTAATGCAAAGAAGAAATAATAAGTGACTTGAATGTGATTTGCTAAGACTTGAAGAGATAGAAACAAAGCAGTTAATATACCTCCGACCAAGTATTTACCTCTAAAGGCAAGGAGAATACCTGCCAATGTGGGCGGCAAATATGCCATAGTAATGATCTTGGTTGTATGCCCCGCTTCGGTCAGTACGATATGATTGGTGGCGAGTCCGTAGGCGATTGCGCCAATAATGCCGAGCCGCCAATCAACGCCCATTGCGATCATCAAAATATAAAACATGATCATTAAAAGGAACATTGAGCGGACAGGAGACGTAATTGTTCCCCACATTAAGAAAACCTTGTTGAAATAACGCACAATGTTATTTCCTGCTGGTAAGTGAATTTGATAAACAGGCATTCCTCCAAACATTGAATTTGTCCAAAGTGGATGTTTTCCGTTATCTGCTCTTAACTCACTAATTTCTTTTTGCATGCCTTTGGCCTGAATATTATCCGATTGCCTCAAGACTTTCCCACTCAATGAGGGAGAATAATAAATGGAGGAAATCAATAAAAAAACAGCAATGGCTGCAAAATGGGGAATTAAAGCTTTTATATATCCTGACATAACTATAGAATTGGTTGTAGGCTATTGGAAATTATAAGTCATTGGAGATTTTCTCCTTAACTCAATATTGATCCAATAAAGGATTTATTATATTTAAATAGAATATTTACGATTTCTATTTTGATGTATAATACTCTAATAAAAAGAATCGCGTAAATATAAAGAAGTTCAGTAGTAATCTTAAACAGATACGGTATTAAATTCTTGAAATAATTATTTACGCCATTTTATAATCCTAAAAGAGTGTCATTTTTGCCAATTCTAGATTTTCAATACTAAAATAGGGAAACACTTTGGAATTAGAGCCGTAAAACTAAGTGTACGTAAAATATATGTTTTTTTTTTATGTATAAAGATCAAGTATTGGTATATTTGCTATATATTAGCGGATATATATGAATTAAATTTTAGAATAAATAATTCAGTATGGACATTGTTTGAAAAAGCAATCTTTAATATTGTTTCATTTATTTTATTAGTTTTTAGAAAAAAATTAGACTATTAGTAAGAAGAAATAAAGATTATTTTTTTAATAATTAAAATTCAAGTGACCAGTTTACTTTCTTCTTGCTATTAGTTTAATAATATTTGTACCCAACTATTCAATTTACCCAGCATTTTATTCACATCAAATTCTTCATTGAATGGTCTATAGCACCTTCTCTATGAACTAACTTTATTTACTAACTACTGTTAAAACCAATTAAAATGGTCTCTTTGCCCAATAGAGCACTAATAGGTATTTTTTTATTACTAATGGTTTTTGGTTGTCAAGAGGATAAGAATAATGCAGTTATTGATGCTGCAAAAGCTTATCAAACAACAATTGATGAAAATATAGCCCTTATTAGTGGTAAGAAAAAAGAAATTAGGCAGCAAATTAATGACAACTTACAGGCTAAACAAGATACGTTTGTATTAGCGAAACAACTTCCTATTTTGAATAATGCTATCTTTTTATTGAATAGCAAGCATGACTATATTACAAAATCCATTACTCAATTTCAGGCAGGACAAATAAAGGAAGATAGCCTAAAAAACGTGATTACTAATGGTCAAACTTACACTGATAGTTTGATGATTAATAATGATTTAACCTTATAACCAATTTTTTCAAATAAGATCTACTTGATCTTATTTTTGATCATACTACTTTTTCTTTAATCTATACAAATAACCATATAATTAATGAGATCATGAAAATACTAACTTTATTTATTCTCCTATTAATGAGTATTTCTGTTTTTGGTCAGCGGGCTAATCCCGATGCTATGGCTGCTCGAAATACTAAGTTAGAAATTTTGCTTTTGGAATATAAAGAGCAATTGAATAAGGCAAATACAACAATTAATCGCCTAAATACAGAAAATCATACATTGAAAAAAGAAATCAATATCTTGATGGGTAAAAAAGATAAAACTCGTTTCGATATTGATAAATTAGTACAAGAACGCAATAGGTTGCTCTCTAATAAAATAAGATTGCAAAGAACGCTCAAACAACGTGAATTGACTGTTAAGTTATTGGCTGAAACCAATGATAAATTAAAAAAAGACAATGAAGTCTTACAAACTAATAACATCATGTTGGAAGAAGCCGCAGTGATTGCGGATACGATTCAACGTTATCAAGGCATGACAATTTTGCAACAAGAAGAAAACATTAAGGAATTAATTAGTAATTATGCCCAAAAATGTTCAGAAGTAACAGGACAATATAAATCACCGCTTTCAAGAGATGTATTGAATGTTGTATTGGATGGAAGTGAGAAAGGGCCAGAAAATAATTTTATTGAAAGTTTAACTGTATCGGCTTGTTTTCAAATTTCAGCAGCACAAGCTAATGAAAGAGTTATTGTATATTTTACGCTTTTTGAAAAAGGGAATTATAGGAATAAAATTGTACGTAAAGTTCGATTTGCTATTCCTAAAACTCATGTTAATAGTAACATAAGCTATTATGAAGGATCTCATAGACTAGACACGAAAGGGCAATTAAAATTGTCTGATGAAGTGAAATATTACTATGAAATCACTTATTTAGAAGACATTATTGCTAAAGGAACAATTAATCCTTCTTAGTTCTAATGAGTGAATAATAAAATGAATATTGATTAATAAATTGTTGATATATAGTTGTATAGACGATAATAAAGTGATGTAATGATGAAGTGTTTTTAACTTACTTCGCTTTAGTTTTTTTAATTTATTAATTCAATCCATTATATTTATGTTATTATTTGAATAAAAAATCCCTAATAATCAATTAGCTTACAAAATTAATTATACTACCATGAAAGTAATCAAATATACATTTTTAGTCATCATATTGGCTTTTTCGATAGCCATTCAGGGCTTTAGCCAAGACCCAGAATATCTAATACAGCAAGATTCTTTTATCAATAGAACACCAATTAATAGTATTATTGTCGATTTGAATAATAATAAATGGATTGGTACAGAAAACGAATTAATCAAAATCAATGATTATGAAACTGAAATGAAAAAGATCAAAGCGGTTGGTGTCGCGACTTCGATTATTGGTGAAAATGAAAAAGGATGGTTGTGTACATATGATAATAAAATTTCGATGTTCGACAAAGAAGTTTCTTATTCAACGAATGTAACTAGTAATGAGATCATTACGACAATGGGAGTTGAAGGTAATTTCTTTTGGCTCGGAACATCTAATGGTCTATATAAAATATCTTTAAAATCAAGAAAAGATAATAAATCTTATTTTGAGAAGAATTCAAAATTGCCTTCTAATCGGATCAATGATATTATGGTTGAAGAATCAGGTCGAAAGTGGATCGCAACAGAAGAAGGTTTGGTTGAATTGAAAGGTAAACGCTGGAAGGTGCATTTCAAAAAGAATAATATCACAGCTTTAGCCTTACACAAAGGTCATATTTTAGCAGCTGGTGATGGTAAAATTTGGCGATTGCCAAAATCACGCGATTGGGAAGAATTAGCATTGCCTGATCAAATGCGTCACAATCCAATCGAATCTATGACTTATGATCATGATGGAAATCTTTGGGTTGCTGCGGGTATTTTAGGGCGTTTGGACAAAAACTGGATTCCTTCTATATATGGCGAGGAAGAAGGGTTTACTAGTTTGCATCCAACGATTTTAGCGGTAGATCACCGCAATAATGTTTGGGTAGGCACGGCTGGAAAAGGAGTTTTCAAAGTTAATAAAATTGAAAACGATCAGCCTATGGCATTTGCAGATAATGCGCCAACACCAACACCTAGTATAGAAAAAAAGAAGAAAGCACAAATTGCTCCAATCTTGTCTAGTGGTGGTTCTAGTGCTAAAACGGGTGATATATCAGCAGTTACTAATCAAATGTTTGCAGGTAAAGCTATCAAACCAGGGCGAGAGATTGAAGTTTCTGAAACCAGAATTAAGATCGCTTTATGGAATCCTTCTACTAGTCCGAATGATGTTGTATCTGTTTATTATAATGGTAAATTGATCATCAAGGAATATGTAATGACTAAAAACAGAAAGGTTATATCACTTAGAATTAAGAAAAACAAACCAAATCAGTTGGTTTTAGTGTCTCATACTAAAAATACTGCACAAAGTAAGATGATAAAAGTAGCGATGTTGCATAAAGATGCCGCTCATAATTGGATGACACTTGTCGCTGATTCTCAGTTTGGAGATCAAATTAACTTTAAATACAGTCGTTAATTTATTTAATAGCAAAGTCGTGTCGATTTTTAAAACCGATACGACTTTCCTATTAAATTATTTTTCGTTTCCTTTTATTGGCTTAAATTTATAGTCATAATTATCCCCAAAACACTCCTCATATTCTCTTTTCTTAGTGATTTTATTATTCTTACCTTTAAGTATTTGATAAAAGAATTTAAGTAATCGAACAAAAATATTCTAGATTTAAAACGCAATAGTTTTTTATATAAGCCTTTGAATATGAAACGCTGTCGGTTATAAAAACCGACAGCGTTTTGTAAATTGATCTTATTTTAAATTGAATAATTGAGATCAAGATAAATTTGCCAATCGTTTATTGATTTTCTTAACTAAAGCAGGCCCTTCATAAACTAAGCCTGAATAGATTTGTATTAAATCTGCTCCAGCTTCTAGTTTTTCAATTGCATCTTCGGGAGAAGCAATTCCTCCAACTGCTATAATTTTAATATTAGGCGCTTTTGATTTTAAGTATTTAATGACTTCCGTCGAACGTGCTTTCACAGGCGCACCACTCAAACCACCATTTCCAATCGCTTTAATTGTTGTTGCATCCGTTTTTAAATTCGCTCTGCTAATTGTGGTATTTGCCGCAATTAATCCATCAATTTTTGTATTTGCTACAATTTCAATGATATCATCAAGCTGCGTATCAGTCAAATCAGGCGCAATTTTTAATAAAATAGGTTTTGGAGCAGCTTTCTTTTGATTAATATCTTGAAGTGTAGAAAGCAATGCCGTTAATGGTTTTTTGTCTTGTAATGCGCGCAAATTTGGAGTGTTTGGCGAACTGACATTAACCACAAAATAATCGACATAAGGAAATAATGCCTCAAAACAAATCCGATAATCATTCACGGCTTCTTCATTAGGTGTGACTTTGTTTTTGCCAATATTTCCACCTAAAATGATATTATTGGGTCGTTTTCCATGTTTCACACGACTTACAAAAGCATCTAAACCTTCATTATTAAAGCCCATTCGATTGATCAAAGCTTGATCTTTAGGCAATCGAAATAAACGTGGTTGAGGATTGCCCGCTTGTCCTTTTGGCGTAACAGTTCCAATTTCAATGAACCCAAAACCCAAACTAGACATCGCTTCATAAGCTTTACCATCTTTATCAAAACCAGCAGCTAGACCGACAGGGTTTTTAAATTTTAAACCAAAAATTTCCCGCTCCAATTTGGGATTTTCATACTTAAAAGTAGCTTTAAAAATACTATTAACTATTGGAATTGCTAAAGTCATTTTTAGCATAGAGACAGTCAAATGATGTGCTTTTTCTGGCGAAAGCAGAAACAATAGATTTTTTAATATTAATTTATACACAGGTTTTCTTTTAAAAAATTTTAGCTACTTACTTGTAACTGTTTGATTTGCAGAGCGTAAATTTATTATCAATTATCTTACTTATCTTTTTTCTTGTGTTTTTTCTTGTGTTTCAAGACCTTCGCTTCTGTATAGAAGATAGTTTCTTCGGCGATATTTTTAGCTAAATCACCTACTCTTTCTATTTTTTTGATGGTAGAAAAAAGTAATAAATAACGGTCTATTTTAGCAGGGTTTTTAGCGGCATATTTAGCAATGATTTCTTGTGC
>CAKZLL010000353.1 GCA_937125475.1 uncultured Saprospiraceae bacterium
ATCCAAATGTAGGTAACTCTTGCATTTCTATTTCAGAAAAGGCATCATATTGCCAATGCATTTCTTTACTTATGGCTTCTATAGAATTTTGTCTTTTGGTCAAAACTCTATTGATTGGGATAATTTGTTTTGGAATAATTTTTCTCAACGCAAATGGGTGATTACTGACAGATTTAGATTCATCTAAACCAATAACTTCAAAATGCCCACCTTTTCTGGCAAAACTTTCTGCATAGTTACTCAAGTTTTCCATTACAGAATCATCTACAAAATCACACAAAGAAAAATCAATTATAGCTTCTTGGGTTTCTGGTATTTGATTTAATTTGGATTTTAATTTGGTATAATTTAAAAAGCTTGAAAAGTTTTTTACACTCACGTAATATTTACCATCCTCTTTAAACATTAAAACATTAGGTTTTAAAACATTTTTAAAGAAGAGTTTTGCGTTTTTATTGACAAGAATATGAATACTAAAAGTTGCAAAAATTCCTACTAAAATCCCTGTAATTAACCTAGTAGAAATAGTGGTTAGCAGTGTAATTAAAAAAATAATTAATTGTTCTTTACCAACCCTAAAGACTTTTTTAATATTTTCTGGAGACGCTAATTTATAACCTGTGTACACTAAAATTGCTGCCAAAGCTGGTAATGGAATTTTACGTAACTCTGAAGCAAATAATAAAATAAAAAGTACTAAAAAACTAGCGTGAAAAAAATTTGCAGATCTGTTAGTTCCTTTGTTATTAACATTTACAGAACTTCTTGCAATTACAGTTACTACATTTAATCCTCCTAAAAAACCGCTGATAACTGTTGCAATACCCAAGGCTCTAATATCTTTATTTACGTTAGAACGTCTTTTTAAAGGATCTAATTTATCAACCGCTTTTATGCTTAATAAACTTTCTATACTTGCAATTAAAGTTATGGCTATTACTGCATTTATAAAGTTACCTTGATATACAATAGAAAAATCAGGGAAAATGGAAACAAGTTTATTTGGAATGGATGGACGACACATTGCTATTTTTCCTACGATCAGTCGGGTTTCTGGCACTTACAACCAAATATTAGAGCTACCCAAAAATTTAGCCACAGGTATTTATTTTCTTAAAATTCAATTTGACAATCAAGTCATTACTCGAAAGATTATCATTCAATAAAATTATTCTAATTGCTTGATTATTTATTAGTTATACTAATTTATATGATAATAATCAAGCAATTAGAATAATTACAGAGTGCATAATAAAAAAGCCAAGATTATTATATCTCGGCTAAAAAACCAACTCAAAACCCAGTACTAGATGAAGTTCAAGGCAATTAATATTACACATTGAACACTAGTCTAAATTATACCGTTACATTACTTTAATTTCTTTATTTATTGCTTTTGCTTCTTCCTTTTTTGGTAATGTCAATTTTAAAATACCATTTTCGTAAGCGGCTAAAATCGCCTCACTATTAATCAAATGATCAAGTCGGAATGTTCTTTTAAAAGATTGTTTTCTAAACTCTCTTCGATTGTATTTAACTTTTTCATCCACCTTTTCTTCTGTGACTATTGCTTCAATAGTTAATTCATCTTTCTTGACGGTCAAATTAAAATCTTCCTTTACAAAACCTGGCGCAACTAAACTCAAATCAAAACCTTCATCTGTCTCTAAAACGTTAACAGGTGGCAAAACGCTGCTAACAACATCACTACCAATGAAGTGATTCAATCCTTTGGTAAATAATTCATCAAATGATTTGAATGCAGGATATGGTCTTTTTACTACATGAATTTTTGATCTCATTTTCTCTTTTTTAAGTTTTAAATATCGAACTTATTCTCATCTTTTAGTGATAAAAAAATATATATAATTCATATACTTTATAAATTATACTATTTAATTTATGAAGAACTATAATTTGATTTTTAAGTCCGAAATAAATTGTTTAACAATAATTTCATCTTTTAATTTTGTAATCTTGGTTGTCATCCTCTTAACTCATTTATTAAGTTACGATTACATTTTTTTATTAATCAATCCTTATACCAACACAAAAAATCGGTCACTTTAGCCTATAAAGATGCCAAAATGACCGACTTATTAAAAAAACAAGACAAAAAGTCTGAAATTCAATCAAAATCTCTTATGCAAAGATTTTAAGTAATCAAATTACTTTGAAGTCGTTTGATTAACATTCTTGTTATTCGCCGATTATACTCACTTTCAGCATTCAAATAATTATTGTATTCCTCAACTGTAAAAAAGCCTATTATTAGTCCTATTAAAGATTGTTTCAATTTTTGATCTTTTAACAAAGTTTTTTCAATATAATTGGATTGCCCTTTTGTGTCCATTTTAAAAAAAATACTTTTTCGTTTCACACAATAATTTTTAAAAAATTGCACAACAAGGTCATTCTGGAATTTTAAAATTGGTCGTAAAGTTTCGTTCTGAAATTTTTCGGCAGCCGAAGCCTCTTCCGTAGAGAGTGCCAAAATTGGTCGAAGCTGTAGAAGCTGTTCTGTTCTTGTCATTAAGCAATGATTAAAAAAAATATTTTTTAATTAGAAAGTTTTGCAATTTAAAAAAAATTCTTCTATATTTGCACTCGCTAAGGAAAACAAAGGTTTTGTAATCTTTCATATTTTCCACTAACAGCAATATATTATTAATGGCGAGGTAGCTCAGTTGGTCAGAGCGCAGGATTCATAATCCTGAGGTCGGGAGTTCGAGCCCCCCTCTCGCTACTATCAAAAACCAAAGAGTTGTGAAGAAATTCACAACTCTTTTTTTGTAAAAAACTACTAACTCAAGTCTTTATTTACCAAATTCACAAAATAACTTTTTATTATTATTTCTTTCTCTTCATCAATAGCTTTTTATTTAATCTCTTTACAAAAGAAAAAATTAATAGTTCAATTGAATCCATAAACTTTCATTGTCAATTATTTATAAATTACTAATTACAACATTCTACACTAACATATCTAAAGGTGCTTTATTTTCCATTTAAAACAATTAATACACTGTAACAAAAGTTATTTAAGACCTAGGTTCAGAGAACCAATACCGTTTGTAGCTATAAGTAAATAGGTTTATTTTAGGTGCAGCGCACCAACACCAAAACATAATATATTGTTAATCAAACACTTGCATTTCGTGTCGGTACACTGTACCTAAAATTTAACGTCTTAATCATTTTCTACAAACGGTGGCGTTGCGCTGCAACTAAAACATTAAATAACTTCTGTTACAATGCAATTAATTAAATTCGCAATATGCCAATAAAAATAATCATAGCAGATGACCATCCATTAATTCTTGATGGAATCAGACAAATATTAAAAAATACTGTTGAGTTTCAAGTTATTGGAACAGCCTTGACTTTTGATACTTTGATTACTTTATTAAGTAGACCTTGTGATATTTTAATTTTAGATTTAAATATGCAGGAAGAAAGTAGTTTAGATAGAATAGAGAGTATTAGAGCCATTCAGTCGAACATTAAAATTTTGATATTTACTTCCTATAATACCCCTTCATTAGTGCGCAAAGCATTTAAAAAACAAGTGAATGGTTATCTTTTAAAAGATACTACTGAAAAAAATTTAATACAAGCATTAAACGATATTACTAATGGACAAAAACATATTGGCCAAAAAGTAAAAATCCCCAAACGCAACTTTGCATACTCCAATAAAATGCCAACAGATTTTCAAGATAATTTTGTTAAAGTATCAAGTTTAACGAAACGAGAACAAGAAATAGCTCAACTCATTGTAGAAGGATTAGAAAATCAAACAATTGGGGAACAACTATTTATTAGTCCAAATACAGTTCATTCACATCGTAAGAAGATTTTTAAAAAATTAAATGTTCATTCAGCAACAGAACTTGTTAAATTATTCATAAATAGGAAATAACAACTCAAATCGACTTCCTTTTTCATTCGATTGCATGTCAAATTGTCCTTGCATTAATTTTGTTCTATTTTGAATATTGATTAATCCAATTCCTTTTTCGATTTGTTGAATATCAAAACCATTTCCATTATCTTCAAAAATGAGTGCACATTTATTTTCTAAAGATTTTAATATTATTTTGATTTCAGTTGCATTAGCATGTTTTAGTGTATTATTAATTAATTCCTTAGTGATTTGATAAATAGTCAATTTATTATCATTCGATATTCTTTCTTTAGCAAAAATAGTATCATCTAAATGTACAGCGATATTTGTTTGTTCTTCCACATCATAAATCAAATCCTCAATTGCATCTACCAAAGTCTTCTTTTTTAAATCCAAAGGAACGATAGCATGTGTAAAAGCTCTTATTTCTTCTGAAATATTACTAACCTCTTCAATGATATTTTGATCGTCATTTAAAGGATTAAAAACCTGAGATAATTTTATTTTTAACAATGCCATTCTTATGCTAATACCTTCATGCAAATCTTGTGAAAGGCGTTGACGTTCCTTCATTTGACCATCTAAAAGCGCATTAGCTGCGTTCAATTGAGTTTGTAATAAATCTTCTCGAAGATGAATATTTTCTTTGTATGTTTGGCGAACTTGTCTAGATATTAGTAGTAGTAAAATAGTTAAATCGACTGCTAATCCTATTAAGCCACTAAATTGTGTCCAGTTATTGCTATTTATTTTCCCTGAAATACTAAAAAAATAAAAGAGAAAACTACCTACATAAAATAAAAAACCAGCTAGATAGATTAGTGAAGATAATTTACGAGTACGAAAATAAACCAATAATGGAGCTCCTATCAATAAGACAACATTGACTGGAAAATAGATATTTCCAAAATTAACTAAAAAAGTTCTTGCAGCGGCTGATAAGTAAGCTTCAAATATTAATATAGGTGTAAATACTAAAGGAAGCCACTGAAAAAATTTGAATACCTTATCATATTTAGGAATAAGAATATTTGTTTTTAAAAATGAACGCATTAAACCTATTAGGGATGTTAGAGAAAACAAACCGAACATAAAACTCCCCCCAGGTGTAAACCAAGGATGATTATACCAGATAAACTGAAAGCCAAAACCATGAAAAGAAAATAGGTTCAGCAAAGCAAAAGTACAGTAAAAAGCATAATAATAAATAATAACTTGAGTTGAAAAAATAGCTGCTATCAATGCAAATAAACTAATACAAAAACCAAAACCAAAGAAAAGGTACAGAAACAATTTTTCTTTGGAATCATATTTTTCATGTTCACGTTTCGACCAAAGGCTAGCATACAACTCTATGTTCTCACTAGATTTATTAAGATAAACATATATGGTTTTCACCTCATTAGGTAACAATTGGATAGACTGCAAATAATTCCGATTTAGAATACTTCGTTGATGAAAAGGAAAATGATCTCCTGCCAGAAGAGAACTATCAATTTTACTTCCATTAACACTAAAGAATTGCACTTCATTAATCCTAGGATTTTCAATTTTTAGAATTAATTCTTTTGTCAATGCATCTTCATTGACAAGTGTAAACCGAAGCCAGTAAACTTCTTGTGTAGCTCGGAAGGTAATACCTGTTTCGGTGAGTGGTGTGAATTTTTCATGTAAGTAAGTAGCTATTTCTTTAGCTCCTTTTTCATTATCAGCCTTAACTGACAAACTTGCAACTCCTTGTAAATCAACATACTCAAACCCTTCACTAACTCTTAATGTATCTCCATAGGCAGTTCCAATAAAAAGAAGCAAACATGAAGAAAGCAATAACTTTTTCAATTTGTTTATTGGATATAAATTAAAAATTAAGTTTTTCAACATAGCGCTCATTTAGTCAAATATACCCTCCAGAGGGTATAGGTAAAAACCAGAAAGACTTACATCTTTACGGAGTAATTTTTTAGGTAAAATATTTAAATGAGTGTGTTACTTGTTTTTATGTTTTTGTTAAAGTATTGGTTTTAACTGATAAATAAAAGAATTTGATTAAAATTTTCAGAAACACTTCAGTAAAAAATGTCAAAAAATATAAATACCAAAAGCAATTCAATATTACTATTTCGCAAAATCATTGTTGCTCGTTATGAGTATGAACGCAGCGTCAGAGGTGGAGTAAATAGCATTGAACATTTTTTACAATATCTCATCAATCATAATATCATTGAAGATATTACAATAAAGCGATATACTATTTTGTATGCTTTTCAATTGATCTATGAAGAACAAAATTTTCATAAAACGAATACGGTCAAAGAATTGGCTAAACAATTCAATCTTAGTGAACGACAGGTTTGGACAATTTTAAAAACACACTCTCAACGATTTAAAAATAAAGAATAATCGACTACAACTAAAGGTCAGTCTTTATAAGTATTTCCCATAACAACTTGTTAATCGTCGAAAGAACTGGCTCAGATTTGAATAGAAAGTTACTAAAACTAATTGAATAATTGGCAAATCATATAATGACGGCTGTTTAGTTGTCTTTCAAATACCTTAAACAGGATACATTTTAAATAAATCCAATACAGTCTCTATGAAGAAATGTTTAACTCTTTTGTTTGTATGCTTTTACACTATCTCACTTCTCGCACAAAACACTAGTCTCAATTTCGATGGAACAGATGATGTTGTTACAGTAGGCGATATTAATGAACTAGATGGTGCTTCGGCATTTACTATCGAAACTTGGGCAAAATTCACCTCAAGTAGTTCGAGTGGCGATCAAATTTTTTCTAAATTTTTGGATGGTAATAATAATATTCAATTCTTACCAAGAACTTCTGATATTTTAATATCAATAGAAAATGGAAGTTCTAATTTTGCAACTATCAATCATGTCAATTCAAATACTTGGCAACACTACGCCTTAGTTTATGATGGCTCACAGATAGGAAATGCTAACCGATTAAAACTCTATATCAATGGTATAGAACAAACATTAAATTTTACAGGTACAGTACCTGCTACTACCGATGATAATTCAGTTGATGCACTTATTGGAGCAGGAGCAAGTACCTTGAATCAGTTTGCTGGTAATATGGATGAGTATCGGATTTGGTCGGTGGCTCGAACAGGAACCGAGATAGCCAATAATAGATTTAAGACCTTAGTTGTAACTAATGAAGCGAATTTGATTAGTTATTATCAATTTGAACACACCGATGGTACAACGGCTATTACGGATAAAAAAACAAACTATAATGGTATTTGGAGCGGAAGTAGTGGCTCAAATACTGTTTCTAATTTTGGAAATAATCAAGATCCGCTTGCGCCTGAAACCAACCTTTTTTGGGCAGAATTAGGATTGAGCAAAATCCAACGTTCTGACCTTAATGGTGCAAACGTAACAGATATTCTTACCTCTACTGACGGATTGAGTGAACCGTATGATGTGTTGATTGATAGAGCAAATTATAAAATCTATTGGTCAGATAATGCTACTGATAAAATCCTACGTTCTGATATAGATGGTTCTAATGTGGAAACCTTATTTGATTCGGGTGATGGATTGGTCAATCCTGCTGGTTTAGTATTGGATTTGGTTAATAATAAAATCTACTGGTCAGACCCTGGTGCGACTAATATTAAACGAGGAAACTTAGATGGAACAGGAGTTGAAGAATTATTTAACAATACCGATGGTTTGAGTGAACCTGTCGGTTTGGCAATTGATATTGCTAATAATAAACTCTATTGGACAGATAGAACTGCACCTCGTATTGCAAGTGGCGATATGGACGGATTGACTGCACCTACTGTTATTGCTAGTTCGAGTATGACTTTTCCAATGGGAATTGAATTAGATTTAATCAATGGTCATATTTATTGGTCAGATATTTCGGATGATGATATTGAAAGAATGGATTTAGATGGCTCTAATCGAACGACTATCATTAATTCAGGACTAAATTTTGTTAATAATATTGCCTTAGATATTCCAAATAATCACCTTTATTGGACAGATAGAGGAAATGATGTAATCAAACGCTCGAACTTAGATGGTTCTAATATTACGAATATTGTTACAAGCGGATTAAACGACCCAAGAGGTATTGTTGTTGTGAATTGTCAAGTCACGGCTGCCTTTTCTGCTTCTACGGTCACCATAGGAACAGCAACTACATTTACAGATGCTTCTACGAATGTATCAGGTTCAACTACTTACGCTTGGGATTTTGATAATGATGGTTCTACTGATGCCACAACCATAGGAAATGCTACACATACTTACGGAGCAGCAGGTACTTATATTTCTAAACTAACGATAACGGATGGTGATTGTACTTCGGAAACTATGGTTAGTGTAACGGTCAATTCAATTCCTAAAGATTATAACATTTATTGGACAGACCAAGCAACATTCAGCAACATTCAACAAATAGACTCGCTTGGAAATGATAGAGCATTAATCCATTTCAATATTCATTCATCGACAGCTATTGCATTAGACGAAACGAATAGTAAAGTTTACTGGACGGACACTTATTTAGACCGAATATTCAGAGCGAATTTTGATGGAACAGCGGCGGAGGATTTAGTTACTACATCTAATAGTGTACCTGGTCTTGCCCTTGATGTGCCAAACAATAAAATGTATTGGACAGATAGTAATAATGGTAATGTCTATTCTGCTAATTTAGATGGTACGAATACACAAACCATCATTACAGGACTTTCTTCACCGTCAGGCATAGATGTAGATTTGACCAATAGTAAAATATATTTCTGTGAAGGTGGCGCTGCTCGGATAAAAAGCGCCAATTTAGATGGAACAGGTATTCAGACTATTATAACTGGTCTTTCAACACCAAGAGGAATTGAAATAGATGAAACGAATGGGAAAATATATTGGACAGATATTAGTTCAAACGAGATAAAACGGGCTAATATGAATGGTAGTAGTATTCAACTCTTACGTTCATCTGCCAACCAACCTAATGGTGTTTCTTTAGATATAGCCAATAATAAAATGTATTGGACGGAAGATGGAGCAAATAGAATTCGTTCTGCTAACTTAGATGGTACAAGTCCGAGTAGTTTTGTGACAACCGACTTAACTCAGCCTTATGGTTTAGCATTCAATAGCACAACTAACCAATTATTCTGGGCAGATAGAAGCGAATCGAAATTGGAGTACATCAATCCTGATGGTACGAATAGAACGCAGATAAGAGCAAGGAATGTAATAAATCCTGCTGGTTTAGCGATTGATTTTGTGAATGATAAAATGTACTGGGTAGATAGAAGTAATGCTAAAATAGTTCGTTCTGGTCTGGATGGTAGCCAACAAGAAGAATTAATCACAACAGGATTGAGTGACCCGATTGACATCGCTTTGGATGTGGCGAATAACCTCATGTATTGGACAGATAGAACAAATAACAAAATCCAAAAAGCAACTTTAGATGGCAGTAGCATCACCGATGTGGTCACAGGATTATCTGACCCGATGGGTATTGTACTGGACTTGATTAATGGAAAAATCTACTGGACAGACCAAGGTGCAGATAAAATACAACGTGCCAACTTAGATGGAACAACCGTTGAAGATTTAGTGACAACTGGACTAAGCAATCCATTTGATATTGTACTCGATGTGACTAATAATCAAATGTATTGGAGTGAGTATGCGAATAATAAAATACAGCGTGCGGATTTGGATGGTAGTAATATTATGGATATTGTAACGAGTTTAAATAATCCGCAGGCAATTGCTTTGGATTTGCCACGTAATCAAATCTATTGGACAGAAGACGGAAGCGATAAAATCCGTAAAGCTAACCTCAATGGTGCTAATGTCACCGATGTTTTCACTACCAATATATCAACACCTGGTGGTTTAGCACTCGGATATGGTTGTCAAGAGTTGACTGCTGCTTTTTCTGCAACGACTGTCACAGCAGGAACAGCAACGGCTTTTACAGACTTATCAAGTGTCATCAATGCACCGACCTACGCTTGGGACTTTGATAATAATGGTTCAACAGATGCTACAACTATAGGAAATACTACACATACTTACGGAGCCGCAGGTACTTATACGGCTAAATTGACGATAACTGATGGTGGCTGTACTTCGGAAAGTATCGTGAATGTGACTGTGAATGCTATTTTTTTACCCGAAGGAATTTACTGGACAGAGAAAGCTAATATAAAAAAATCAAACAATAATGGTTCAAATGTACAAACTATTCTCTTTGGTCTTGATAATGTATATGATTACAAAATTAATCGGACAAACAATAAGATTTATTGTGCAGCTTGGAATCGTAATAGTATAATATCCTTGGATTTGGGGAGTACTGATATGGAAGAAATAATAATAGGTAATAATTTTAATTATCCTATTGAACTAGCTATTGATGAAGGAAATAGTAAAATTTATTGGATTTCAATTAACCATAATATATATCGAGCAAATTTAAATGGAAGTAATAGCGAAGTCTTAATCAGTTCAGGTTTACATAGTCCTAATAATTTAACATTGGATTTAGTAAATAATAAAATATATTGGACAGATGTAAGCACTGAGAAAATTCAACGTGCCAATTTAGATGGAAGTAATATGGAAGATTTAGTCACTACGGGGCTAGATAATCCTCAAAGTTTAGCTTTGGATTTAATCAATAATAAAATGTATTGGTCTGATCAAGGGATAGGAAAAATCCAACGAGCTAACTTAGATGGGACTAGTATTCAAGATTTAATAACAACATTAGTAGATTTTGCTTATGATATTACCTTAGATATTTCTAATAATAAAATGTACTGGCGAGATAGTGATTATGGTATAAAAAGAGCAAATATGGATGGCTCAAGTATTCAAGTAATCTATGATGATACTGATGGATTAGGTTATTCTCCTAGTATGACTATAGACTTTAATAATAATAAAATCTATTGGATTAATAACCATAACGTTATATCTGGTTTAGATAGTAAAATACAACGTGCAGATTTAGATGGTTCAAATCTAGAAGACTTATATACTACAGGTGGTGGTTTTAGATTTATTGATTTAAATAATAACAATAAATTGTATGGTATAAATTCATATAAAGGTTTATTACAAAAATCGAATTTAGATGGAACAAATATAGAAATTATTAATAATTATTTAGTTTTTCCTAGAGAAATCGATTTAGATATTACAAATGGAAAAATGTATTGGATAGATCTAGGAATAATTCAACGGTCTAATTTAGATGGTACGAGTGTAGAAGATTTGGTCACTACAGGCTTGTCAGATCCTTATGGCATCGCTTTAGATGTAACTAATGGGAAAATGTATTGGACAGATTATGGAACGGATAAAATACAACGGTCTAATTTAGATGGTACAATGATAGAAGATTTAGTCACTACTGGCTTGTCTACCCCTTCTAGCATCGCCTTAGATCTGAGCAATGGAAAAATGTATTGGACAGATTATGGAACACATAAAATACAACGGTCGAATTTAGATGGTACAATGATAGAAGATTTAGTCACAGGCTTATCTGATCCTATTGGCATTGCCTTAGATGTGAGCAATGGAAAAATGTATTGGACAGATGCAGGAACAGATAAAATACAAAGGGCTAATTTAGATGGTACGGTGATAGAAGATGTGATAACAGGCTTAAATAATCCCTATGGTATTGCTCTAAATATACCTACCATACTACCTGTATCACTGACCTACTTCGAAGCTACTGCACAAGAGAACAACACAAGCCTATTGCAATGGCAAACGGCTGCTGAGGAAAACAACAAAGGCTTTAATATTCAGCGTAGTACAGATGGTCGTGTATGGGAAACAATCGACTTTGTAACAGGAAATGGCACAACTACGGCAATTTCTGATTATACTTATACGGATAATTCGCCACAACAAGGTGTGAATTATTACCGCTTGGAGCAAGTAGATTTTGATGGTCGTGTGGAATACTCGGAAGTTCGGACGGTTTATTTTGGTGGAAATAATGCAGCAGTGGCTATTTATCCAAATCCGTTTAATGATTATTTGACGATTGAGAATGGTCAAGGGCAACTTACTGTCTTTAATCAAATAGGGCAAGTCATACAAGTACTAAATGTAGAAAAACCTCAATTCCGATTAAATGTTAAAAATTGGGCTAAGGGCTTATACTACTTTAGTATTCTGCAAAAAAACGGAATTATTAAAACCGTGAAAATAGTAAAATATTAAATTCAAAATAGTTCCTTATATGGAGTAAAAGCAGGAGCTTTTTTCACACATCGAATCCATATAAGGAACTATAATCAGTTAAATAATTGTTAATCCTAACGTGCTTAACAACTTCTCTCACTCTTTTAAGTAAAATTATATATGAATTATATTAATCTTTACTTTTATCCAAAAAAATATGTATGAAAAAATATGTGAATACCGATTGGCTTAATTTAAGAACTACACCTAATGTATCGTCAGAAAATAGAATAACTATTATACCTAAAGGGCAGGAAGTAACTATTCTTAGTGAAACTGGGAAATGGTCGAAAGTTGAAGTTCAGATCAATTCCGAAATTTTAATAGGATACTGCGCTACTAGATTTTTATCTAATAATATAGAAGTTCCAACTACTCATAGCAATACTATTGGTGCAGTTCATAGAAAAGAAAATAGAAATTCTTCAACAATAAATTCTCGTGAACATTGGAGTTTTCCTATTGGAGATGCCAATAGACCAACTCGAAAAACTACATCAGTAGAGGTAAAAATTAACTCTATATATGAGATATTGAAATATTTAGATGTAGAAACTAGTCAAAGGTATGAGCCTAGAAAATATACTTATTGTAATATCTATGCCCATGATTATTGCTATCTAAATGATATATATTTACCAAGAGTTTGGTGGACACAAAAAGCTATTCAAAGCCTTACTAAAGGCAACACAGTTGAAGTTGCATATGGAAAAACTATCCATGAGTTAAACGCTAATTCTCTTTATTTATGGCTCATTGAATATGGCCCTCAATTTGGGTGGAAACGTGTACATGATATAAAAACACTTCAAGAAAAAGCTAATCAAGGTGCAATCTGTGTTATTTCTGCTCGAAATAAACAATCAAATCGTTCTGGTCATATATCATGTGTTATTCCAGAATTAAATGAGCATAAAGCACTTGTGAAAAACAATTTATTTTATCCATTAATGAGCCAAGCAGGAAGAAATAATAAATACTTATTCAATAGCAGGTGGTGGAGTTCTTCAAGGTTTTCACATTTTGGCTTTTTCTATACCGAATAAATTAGGCTCAAGGCATTTTTGAGTTACAATTTAATTAATAAAAAATGGGCGTATCAACAAGCTAGTTGGTACGCCATTTTAGATTTTATACCTTTTCACTTCTGTAATACTAATCCACATTTGTGTGCCTAGTTATCTAGTCCTAAAATAAAAAAGACAGCCAAAAATGGCTGTCTTTTTTATTTTCAAGTAAGTGGCATTCTAAAAATGTCAATTACAATTTTGAGGCATCATATTCAAAAATATAAAATTTTATTTGTCGATAACTCGCTGATGAAGCATAAGAAGTACTATTAAAACTAATACCTAAGCCGCCAATCGACTCATTAATACCAGTTTCAATTCTTTTGGTATGTTCTATACGATGATTGAATTGATAACAAACAATTATTGGCGGGTTTTCAATATTAAATAAAAGTAATTTTATGTATGGCATAGAGATATGTTTCTTGTCACTTGTCTCTCCTACTCTGCCTATTGTTCCATCTTCATAAAACCCTGCATCTGGATCAAGAAAGAATATTTCTTTTTCTCCTGCGTGTTCTTTATGCTCTTGTAATATATGTCTAAAGTAATTCTTTTGATCAAGAGGCTCTTTTTTATAAACCAAATCTTTCCCATAAACCTTTACTGTATTAGACACTCTTTCAGACATATCCGAAAGGAAACTCTCAACGATTTTTTCTCTTTGTTCCTTAGCCACACTTGCGGCTTTACCCGCTTTATAGTCGGTTAACATTGGAACATAGGTTAAAGTATGTGATGGATATTTTTCACAAATATCTTTCAACCAGCGTCTTTTTAACTCTTCTGTCCGCTTACTTAAATCTTTATAATTCATGTATATTTTTTTTATTTTGAAAATGCTCCTACTTACTTTTTGTCATCCTAAAGGCGTTAAAGTTCATTATAGAGCATTAATAGTTTGTACTTTAGGATTATATTTTGCACAAATATTAATTGGAAGTAATTCTTTTTTGTTAAAATCAGTATTAAATTATTAGCTTCTGACCAAACAATCTTCGCAAAAGTAAGGTTTTATCTTATTCTTCCTATCGTTTTGCTAATCTTTCTTATAGTACATTGTACTCTTTAATTGTTTCGTCATTTAAATATGCTGCAATTTTCTAAGTCCCACAAGATAATTTTATTTCCGACGTTTCATCGTAAAAAGCAAATTTCCCATTCTTATTTGATCTGTTTTTGTATCTTTAATAATTTGATATAACAATAAACTATTTCCACGTCTTTTCAAACCAAAATAACGACCATTTGGCTTGTTTTGCTCCTCAATAATTGGCAAACCTTGTATCATTAATGCATCAAAACCCGTCCAAGCTAACAACCTATATTTAGCAAAAGGATGATTACTAATCGTTCCATCTTCATTGAGAAATAGCCCTTTCATGACCAATCTATTTTCCTCATTATACACATTGTAACTGCCTTTTAAGAACCTTCGGGTAAATACTTCAATACCAAAGAGCGGATCATATTGGTAGATCTTATCAGAAACATCTTCACTTACCTTTATATACCTATCTTTTACGGGTTTCTCACTTCCAAAATTTGCCCCGTAATCTTGCTCAATTACTAAAAAATCATCAAATTCCATCGGTTCAAAAGTAAGGTATCGCTCTATATTTCCATATAATAAGTTTTTATTATGAATATCCATCTCAATTTCAATTCGACCATTTTTTTCTCTATAAAAATGAACACAACCTTTAAGTGCCTGAAAATCATTGGTATTTAGCCCCACAAAAGGAAGGCTATCTCCCAAAAAATGACGCGTATCAAGATTTAAAACGGTCAAACCACTTGGAAAAATTTTATTTGCTTCCGTAATTGAGCGTTTATCTTTCAGCGCAGATAGATATTTCCTTTCGACCCAAACACCATGCATTTGTCTAAGTATATATGAAACGCCAACAGTATCGTTTTTATGCCTTATTTTATTAGTCACATCTTCAATCAAATGATGGCGTTTTTCCTTACAAGAGGATAATGACAAAATCAAAAAGCTAATTAGAAATAGTAAAAAACAACAACTATTAATTACATTTTTTAACATAAATTGCCTTTTTAGAAACGCTTTAAAAAAAACATAGGATCAAGTAGGTCATTGGCAATGAATGGTTAATCAAAAATCTTCAAAGAACATTTTCTGCTTCAATTTTTCATATGTATCATTAAAAAACCTATATTTATCTCATGTTATATTTCATTTATCACACTTAAAAATACTATTTATTATTCCTATTTTTACACATATCAGGGCATTTCTACTTTTTAATAGCACAAATCAATCAGTTAATATCAAGATAATTCAATATTAATTTAAATTATTCAACTATGTTTAATAGAAGAAATTTTCTTTCCAAATCTTTATTAGCATCACTCAGTATTGGTGTCGTAGGATGTCAATCAGAAACAACTAATCATGAAGAACTGCCTACATCTCAAAATGTCTCAAAACAATCATCAACACCAAATAAACCAATTTCGATAGCAACATGGACACATGGAAAAGAAGCAAATGAAGTAGCTATGAAGATCCTTTTAGAGAAAGGAAAGGCTATTGATGCAGTTGAACAAGGTGTAAGAATCGTAGAAGCCGATCCAAAAGGAACTTCTGTTGGAATAGGTGGAACGCCCGATCGAGACGGTCATGTTACATTAGATGCTTGTATTATGGATGAAAAAGGAAATGCTGGAGCTGTTTGTTTCTTGGAAGGAATTAAGCATCCGATTTCTGTTGCTCGAAAAATCATGGATGAAACACCTCATGTAATGTTAGCTGGAGAAGGCGCGTTACAATTTGCTCTTGAGAATGGGTTTGAAAAAGAAAATTTATTAACCGATTTCTCGGACAAGGCTTGGAACAAATGGTTAAAAAAGAAAAAATACAGCCCTAAAGTCAATTCAGAAAACCATGATACAATTAGTCAAATTGCTATTGATTTGGAAGGAAATATTTCTGGGTCTTGCACCACAAGCGGTTTGGGTTACAAAATGCGTGGACGGGTAGGTGATTCGCCAATTATTGGTGCTAGTTTGTTTGTTGATAATGAAGTCGGTGCGGCTTGTGCTACTGGCTTGGGAGAGGTTGTTATGAAAACATTAGGTAGTTTTCTAATTGTTGAATTAATGCGTAATGGCGCAACACCCGAAGAAGCTTGTAAAGAAGCAGTCATGAGAATTATCAAAAAATATGACTGGAAAGAATTACAGGTCGGTTATTTAGCAGTCAATAAAGCAGGAGAATATGGCGCTTATGCCGTTCAGAAAGGTTTTAATTATGCTGTTCATGTAGATGGTGAGAATAAATTAATTAATGCACCTTATTTTTATAAAAATCCAAAGGAAGAAAACTAATCAATATTTCTAATTATAATGAATAAATGGAATGATAGTAATTGCGATCATTCCATTTATTTATTTATTTATTTATTTATTTATTTATTTATTGCAAACCACAAAACTCATCGGATGAAATTAATTCGTAAAATAGGGCTAGTTATTATTTCAATAATAATATTAATACTGCTGATCAGTACTGGAGATAAATCAAAAAAAATCATTAGCAAAATTGAAGATGAATTTCCGAACATTTTAAATTATGAAATAAATACTAAAGAAAGTCAATTAGATTTCTATTTTAAAAATGAAAATGGTAAGCGTTTTCGAAATCATAGAAATTTAAAAAAATGGCTTGCTAAAAGAAATCAAAAATTGCTATTTGCAATGAATGGAGGGATGTACAATAAAGACCTAAATCCGCAAGGATTATATATAGAAAATGGCAATAAAATCACAGCAATAGACCGAAAAAAAAATGGTTATGGCAATTTTTATATGAAACCCAATGGAATATTATACATTACAAATGATAATCAGGCTCAAATCAAAACAACAATAGAATTCATAGCTAACGATTCAATAAAATATGCGACACAATCAGGTCCTATGCTGATAACAAAAGGAAAAATCCATCCAAAATTTAATGAAGGATCAAAAAATATTCACATAAGAAATGGGGTTGGGCTATTGCCAAATGGAAATTTATTATTTGCCATGTCAAAGAAAAAAATCAATTTCTATGATTTTGCTACATTCTTCAAACAGAATAAATGTGAAAATGCTTTATATTTAGATGGATTTGTATCAAAAACCTATTTGCCAAGTAAAAATTGGATCGAGGAAGATGGAAATTTTGGCGTAATTATAGGTCAAATTAAAAAAATGATAAACTAGTAAATAAATGATAGATTTTATTGCAATTGAATGAATTGAATTTCATGATTTACCTGTCAAAAGTATCAAAATAAGGTTCTTTATGATTTTATGTGATGATTAATAATATCTTTTTTATTCTAAGCTTTTAACCTCCCCTAACCCCTCC
>CAKZLL010000354.1 GCA_937125475.1 uncultured Saprospiraceae bacterium
ATACTTCATAAAATAAAAAATAAGAGTTTTATTTTCGATTTAACTCCATTAGAATTAATTTTCTTGCAAAAGAAGGATTTATCGTATTCTATTCATAATATTGTTAATCAATTAGTTGCTCAAGATAAGTTTAGGGTTGATAAAGATTTTAAATTAACGAAAAATCGGAAGGCAAAAGCCAATAACTTAGAGGAGCATCAAGTAATGGATTTAATTACAGAATTTGGTAGCACGAATTATCCTACGCTTTTGAAGCACTTAGTTAGAAAGCCTGTTTTCGTCAGTATTGCCAATTCGATAGATAATTTTAATACTTATTTTAAAGAAACTAAGGTCTTTAAAACCGTATTTAACATCAACATTTGGGCATTATTAGTGGTGTTTTTTATTGGTATCATCAGGCTTTTCGTTGGCATATCAAGAGAAAGACCAGTTGCTTTTATCGCATTAATATTGATTTTATTATTCGCTTTAATTATATCTTATTTATATCGTTTAACGGGTTATTTTAGTAAAAATACCTTGACAAAATGGTATAAAAAAACAATTGAAAGCGATGAACATAAAATGAAAAGTAAAGAATGGGATTATTTTATATTTGGTGCAGATGTATTCACTACATCTTTTATACCTTTAGTCGTTTATACTACAAATAATGGTTATGTTGCAGCAAGCAGTACTTGTGGGAGCAGTTGTGGTAGTAGCTGTGGAAGCAGTTGTGGTGGAGGCTGCGGCGGCGGCTGTGGAGGTTGTGGCGGATAAAAAAGCTATTATCGAATAATCAGATGAAATCACAAATTTTAATCCTTCTCTACTTTCGCTCTTATCATTTTAATAGAATGGTAAGAGCTATTTTTTTACAAAAAAAATGATTTAATATTCTCTAATCATAGAAGGAATAAATACTGAAGAATGTCTAGGGTAAGCCAACTTTTTATAATTAAAAAAGCGTGTTTAATCTTAAAAAAGTATCTAGCAAACAAAAACACAGTAAGTTTAGAGTGATTTTTTATTACAACATTCAATCAAAATTTCTTTAAAAATGAAATATTATTTGACTTCAATCCTTTGTTTGTTATTCTTTGCTCAATGTGCTACTGATCAGCCAGTAAGTGAAAAAACAATCACCAAATCCACAGATTATATTGCCATTGAAGGAGTTATACAAAATTACTTTGACGGTTGGCTCACTGGCGATACGACTCTAGTCGGCAGTGCGATGCATAGCTCTTGCAATTTGAAATTCGTTCGTGATGGAAAGATTGATAGAAGAAATAGGACACAATATTTGAGCGGCTTTAAGCCAAGACCTCGTCTTCAAAACGCAGAAGGAAGGGTGATTTCAATAGATATTACGAGAACCGCAGCAGAAGCTAAAATCGAATTGGAAACAGAAACTCGCCTATTTACCGATTATTTTAATTTACTAAAAGAAGGAGATCGTTGGTATATAACAGATAAAGTATCAACTAGCATTTCAAAAGACGATTAAAATTTTTGGGGCATAACAAATTGAAATTGTTATGCCCCAAAATTATTCTACATTCCAATAATTTTATTAATTAAAGCCTGATCCACTTCGCCTCCTGCGAAATCATCAAACGCTTTTTCTGTTACATTAATAATATGTTTTTGGATAAAAGGAGCGCCTTCTCTTGCGCCTTGTTCGCTATCTTTGATGCAACATTCCCATTCCATTACCGCCCAACCGTCGTAGTCATGCTGCGATAATTTACTAAAAATGCCTCCAAAATCGACCTGTCCATCGCCCAAAGAACGAAAACGTCCAGCGCGATTTGCCCAATTTTGATAACCACCATAAACGCCCGAACGACCAGTTGGATTAAATTCCGCATCTTTGACATGAAACATTTTAATCCGCTCATGATAAATATCAATATGATCCAAATAATCCAAACATTGCAAGACATAATGACTCGGATCATACAACATATTGCATCGACTATGATTGCCTACTTCCTCTAAAAATCGTTCAAAAGTAACTCCATCATGTAAGTCTTCCCCAGGATGAATTTCATAACACAAATCAACTCCTGCCGCATCATAAGCATCCAAAATAGGTTTCCAACGTTTGCCTAATTCCTTAAAACCTGCTTCGACCAAACCTTGTGGTCGCTGCGGCCAAGGATACATTGTGTGCCAAATCAACGCGCCTGAAAATGTAGCATGAGCAGTCAAACCCAAATTTTCACTCGCTTTTGCTGCATAGAGCAATTGCTGAACGGCCCATTTTTGGCGGGCTGTTGGGTTATTTTTTACTTCATCGGGTGCAAAAGCATCAAACATGGCATCATAAGCAGGATTAACTGCTACTAATTGCCCTTGCAAATGCGTAGAAAGTTCCGTGATTTCAACACCGATATCACTTAATTTTCCTTTCAATTCGTCACAATATGTTTTGCTTTCTGCTGCCAATTTTAAATCAATCAATCGGCTATCCCAACTCGGAATCTGAACACCAACAAAACCAAGATCTTTTGCCCATTGACAAATACTTTCTAGAGAATTATAAGGCGCTTCATCGCCCACAAATTGCGCTAAAAATATAGCTGGGCCTTTTATAGTTTTCATATTGAAATTATTTTATTGTGTGATTGTGTATATTTACTTGAAAGTTTCATACAATCTTTTCAATCATACAATCAGCCGAAGGCGGCGATACAATCACACAATCAATTATAACTTATTCATATTCACTTTTTCATTCAACCATTTTTCAAGGGTTGCTTTCAATTCTGCTTTTTGTGCTTTTGTTAAATTTTGGATACGAGCATTTCCATGATGCTTGCCTGCCATCAAATAATGCAAGGCGTTTACTTTGTCAGAAGGCAAAACACGTGTAGCTGACCAAGTGTCATTTCTACCATAAATATAAATAAAGTTATTTCCATTTTCTGCCAACCATTTTTCTACTTTTTTAGGCAATTCATAGTTTCTAGGATCTTTTGAGGTAGATTTTGGTTCAAAAGAAGCTTTCGGTTCATTGCCTTTTAGCGTCTTGATCAAGCCCTTAAATTCATCCGTATCATAACCATAATATCCCATCTGAGTAGTCGCTTGATAATAATGTGGCGCGTAAAGTTTCATCGCAGCATCGCCATAAAAACCCAATCCAACAATATCAATAAAAGATTGAATATAAGGATCTAAATCTTTACCTGTTGGCAAATCATCACAATCACTTCCCCATTGCCAAAAAGAAAAAGAATATTCTAAAACCGCATATTCAAAAGCAGCATCTAAACTACCTAAATAATCAAATTTTAACTTTGCACCTTGAGCAAACCACTTCAATCGAGCTAGTACTTTTTTTCTATTTTTCAATAATTTCTTCTGAACATTATAAATTTTCTTGCGGCAGCTCGCAGTCCCAACCGTATCTAAAAAAGTATAAATACGATCATCTGTAAATTCCGTGTTCAATGGAGCAACATACGGGATAGAGACATCCACATCATTTGGATAAAAATAACGGTAGTAAATCGTTGTTTGACCACCTTTACTGATGCCCGTGCTAACCCATTTTCCTTTATAAATTTGTTTAAAAATTTGATTGATTTGATGTAAATCCCCTGTCGCATTTTCAAGATTTAAATGCTGCCAATCTAAAGGCTTTGGCACAGATTTTCCGAAATATCGATGTTCTATATTAATATAATTCGCATCTAGAATCATTGCGACTTCATTTTTACCTCGATTGATTCCATATCCTTGAGTAGCCATGACTGTCGGGCGATTAAAACCACGATGCGTTAATTCTATTCTTTGATAAAAATGCCCTGCTTTTGGATTATTATGGTCAACAGGTTGCCTCACATAACATTCAAATACTGGATTTTTATCGCCTTCATCTGATATTTTTGTAAATTTTAGATTAGGTAAATTGTAAAGTGCATCTTCAATTGATAGCGCATTTTGTGCAAAAAGATTAAATGATACACAAAAGAGAGAGAGTAACAATACGTTTTTCATAATTGAAATGATTATTTTAGTTGAATTTTGCTAAAAAAATAAAGCATCGAAAAATAGTCATTTCAATTGTAAACCCGTAAAAAAATAGATAAAAAAGTCTTTTTAAGAAATGCTTTTCATTTCTGGTTCAATTGTAAGTCAACGCTGCTCCTCATTCCTACTGATTTAGAAAAGTTTCAATTCCAATCTGGTTCAATTATAAGTAGCATTATAAATACTGTTGTTATTGTAAATCCAGAGTTTCAATTCCAATCTGGTTCAATTATAAGAAAATAAAAAATGCAATCAAGAAATTTAAAAAGAATGTTTCAATTCCAATCTGGTTCAATTATATATAAAAATATACCCTGGGCAATTCGTAATAATAACCTGTTTCAATTCCAATCTGTTTCAATTATAAGAGAAATAATATTTCAAGGAGAGAAAGAACTTTTTACGTTTCAATTCCAATCTGGTTCAATTATAAGAAATTCGTATGGTGATAAAAGCTATGGCTTATGTTGGTTTCAATTCCAATCTGGTTCAATTATAAGAATTGCGCTCTCAATTTGCAAACAAATCATTGTCGAGTTTCAATTCCAATCTGGTTCAATTATAAGCGTGGAAAAATGTCACTATTCCAAAGTCTGTATTAAGTTTCAATTCCAATCTGGTTCAATTATAAGTCAATCCAAGCATTAAAAATTGTTTCTTCATAAGTGTTTCAATTCCAATCTGGTTCAATTATAAGACAAGGATTTAGATTGTAGTGTTTTTATTCCAATCTGGTTCAATTATAAGGACGGAGTAGATTACACAACTATTCGCGCAGGCGTGTTTCAATTCCAATCTGGTTCAATTATAAGCAACAAGCTAAATTTCGTAAGGTGAATGAGGTTGCGTTTCAATTCCAATCTGGTTCAATTATAAGACTTGAACAAAGGTACAGCAATCATGTGCCTGAAACGTTTAAATTCCAATCTGGTTAAATTATAAGGGAAAAAGGAACTTACTAAAAGGTTTGTTTCCTATGTTTCAATTCCAATCTGGTTCAATTATAAGTAGTTACTAGATTTTGTCGTTCACTAGCCTTTCAGGTTTCAATTCCAATCTGGTTCAATTATAAGAAAAGAAAAACCGTCTGTTAGTGAGGACGAATCAGGTTTCAATTCCAATCTGGTTCAATTATAAGAATGAAAATATTTAGCAATAATGTTGATTATCATAGTTTCAATTCCAATCTGGTTCAATTATAAGGACGAGTGGGCAAAACAACTATCGCTACTGGAAGAAGTTTCAATTCCAATCTGGTTCAATTATAAGGATACAAAAGAAGATAACAAAAGCAATTATCAAAAGAGTTTCAATTCCAATCTGGTTCAATTATAAGTAACACTAACGAAGATTACGAATATTACAAGAGAAGTTTCAATTCCAATCTGGTTCAATTATAAGTCGTAGAACTTTGATATTTCATCATCTTGTAGAGCTGTTTCAATTCCAATCTGGTTCAATTATAAGGGGAAAGCACACGAATAGAGAAATGGCGAAAAAAGTGTTTCAATTCCAATCTGGTTCAATTATAAGTAGGAAAGTTAGCTGATGCTAATGTTCATGGTACTGGTTTCAATTCCAATCTGGTTCAATTATAAGAGTACGAAAGCGAATGCCTGTGACCATCAATCCAGGTTTCAATTCCAATCTGGTTCAATTATAAGATACTTTTATAGAAATTCAGAGGCAAGGCGCGGTCAGTTTCAATTCCAATCTGGTTCAATTATAAGAAAAACGATGAAATTAGGCGGTTTTATGCACAATCATGTTTCAATTCCAATCTGGTTCAATTATAAGTTTGCGCTAACTGGTTGACTTCTAACAGTATAGAAGTTTCAATTCCAATCTGGTTCAATTATAAGTAGTCCTAAAGTGCCAATTATTTCATGTGTCGGATGTTTCAATTCCAATCTGGTTCAATTATAAGATTACTTCCGTGTAACCTCCATCCATTTTTTGCGCTGTTTCAATTCCAATCTGGTTCAATTATAAGATTTACACTATTATAAATAAATAAGGGTCTAGCACGTTTCAATTCCAATCTGGTTCAATTATAAGAGACAATTGAGCAAACTAAATGAACCGCCTAAAAGTGTTTCAATTCCAATCTGGTTCAATTATAAGCTTCCGCAAAATCTGAATCATCCAAATTATAATAAGCGTTTCAATTCCAATCTGGTTCAATTATAAGTTTGTTAAGTAATATGATGCTAAAGTACATTATATTTGTTTCAATTCCAATCTGGTTCAATTATAAGTTTCATATTTATTTTATTTTCAACCATCAACAATAGAGTTTCAATTCCAATCTGGTTCAATTATAAGGGTAAAAAGTCGTTAAAAAAGGCATTTTGTAGTTACGTTTCAATTCCAATCTGGTTCAATTATAAGGATATTAAGAATATACAAAAAGTATCTCTTAGGATGTTTCAATTCCAATCTGGTTCAATTATAAGACTTTGCAGAATATAATCCCTGTGAATGCAGTAACGTTTCAATTCCAATCTGGTTCAATTATAAGTTTGTCCAGAAGAGATGTGGGAGGAGTTTTCTGATGGTTTCAATTCCAATCTGGTTCAATTATAAGCCTCGCATCAATCATCACATCCAACAAATAAAAAAAGTTTCAATTCCAATCTGGTTCAATTATAAGAGAAAGACCTACGAGAATAACAATACTCACCAAAACGACGCACTTCCAATCTGGTTAAATTATAAGTATTATTCGTACTGTAATAATGATACTCACTAAGATGTTTCAATTCCAATCTGGTTCAATTATAAGTGTAAAAAATGAGCCTTCCTTATTACATCTCAACAAGTTTCAATTCCAATCTGGTTCAATTATAAGTCACAATATTTTTTCTGATGCTTCATTTGAAAAGTGTTTCAATTCCAATCTGGTTCAATTATAAGTGCCGACATGGTTCGCGCCTGTTGGTCTGGCGTTAGAGTTTCAATTCCAATCTGGTTCAATTATAAGGATTTTATTCTTTTGTACTTGATTTCGTCTAGGTTCGTTTCAATTCCAATCTGGTTCAATTATAAGTCAATCTTTAAATATAATTATGAAAAGTCAAATCATGTTTCAATTCCAATCTGGTTCAATTATAAGCGCCACTACATCACCACTACTTATTTTTTCAAAAAAGTTTCAATTCCAATCTGGTTCAATTATAAGTAAAATGTGGTTTAATAGGAATAATAATAATAATGTGTTTCAATTCCAATCTGGTTCAATTATAAGTTATCCGTCGCGTTCTGTTATCATGAAAGATAAAAAGTTTCAATTCCAATCTGGTTCAATTATAAGGTTGATTGATGATATTATTTGCCATCCTCCTAACGTGTTTCAATTCCAATCTGGTTCAATTATAAGTTCGATCTGTTTAGTCATATATCTTTCTTTCTCCTGTTTCAATTCCAATCTGGTTCAATTATAAGTTTTGACTTATGGAGAAGTAAAAGCTATTTTTAATTGTTTCAATTCCAATCTGGTTCAATTATAAGCGGCAATCGTTACGAACGAAATAAGACTTAAAAGTTGTTTCAATTCCAATCTGGTTCAATTATAAGCAATAAGCAAAAGAAAATATTTACACAAGAACAAAGTTTCAATTCCAATCTGGTTCAATTATAAGAGAACCTAATGAAAGAAGATTTGCTCCCGTGTCACGTTTCAATTCCAATCTGGTTCAATTATAAGTCGAGCGCAAGATCTGCCCAACCTTCCACATGATATGTTTCAATTCCAATCTGGTTCAATTATAAGTAGAAATTATGAAATAGAAAACGCCTTGAATGAATTGTTTCAATTCCAATCTGGTTCAATTATAAGAACTTTTCAGATCGAAATATTTCAAAACGAAATTTGTGTTTCAATTCCAATCTGGTTCAATTATAAGAAATGTTCTCTCAACGCATTTCTGGAATATTATTACGTTTCAATTCCAATCTGGTTCAATTATAAGTCACCATTATCATCTGTCAACTCATCACGTAAAGCTGTTTCAATTCCAATCTGGTTCAATTATAAGAGCGTGAATTTGAAGGCGAAGAATCAAGTTTTAAAAAGTTTCAATTCCAATCTGGTTCAATTATAAGCAAAAAGATAGAGCATTTATAGCGAGAGTATTGCAAGTTTCAATTCCAATCTGGTTCAATTATAAGGCTTCGCATCTATGCCTTGCTGAAAGGATTTAAGTCGTTTCAATTCCAATCTGGTTCAATTATAAGGTAATTTAATCATTCCTGTCGAAGAAGTAGCTAAAGTTTCAATTCCAATCTGGTTCAATTATAAGAGTAAAGATAAAAAAAACATAGGTATTGCTGCTAATGTTTCAATTCCAATCTGGTTCAATTATAAGGAATTCATAAGTATTTCCAGCACCTAATTGAATGTTGTTTCAATTCCAATCTGGTTCAATTATAAGAAAATGCAAATAATTATCTCAAAAAACATTCTAAAAGTTTCAATTCCAATCTGGTTCAATTATAAGTAATTCACTAAAACTAACTAATACCGCTTCACTATCGTTTCAATTCCAATCTGGTTCAATTATAAGAGGGTTAATGTCAGAGGCGATTTTATTATACAAAAGGTTTCAATTCCAATCTGGTTCAATTATAAGGATAAATTCGCTTTTAACTCTTGATTTTCTTTTACAGTTTCAATTCCAATCTGGTTCAATTATAAGTTTTTGAAGCTGCTCCAATTCAAAATGGATCATTTAAGTTTCAATTCCAATCTGGTTCAATTATAAGATTAATTCAATAAACAAACTTTAAAATTTAACACAAGTTTCAATTCCAATCTGGTTCAATTATAAGAAGGTTTCAAGAATTTCAACGTTATACGCTGATTGAGTTTCAATTCCAATCTGGTTCAATTATAAGCCGTAGCTCTTGAAAACAAAAATAGCTGTTTACCAGCATATTAGCAA
>CAKZLL010000355.1 GCA_937125475.1 uncultured Saprospiraceae bacterium
AACGTCTTAATCATTTACTACAAACGGTGGCGTTGCGCTGCAACTAAAATATTAAATAACTTTTGTTCATTATTAAGTACTCCTGCAAAAATGGTTAAATGAATGCCTAAGTTGGTACGAAACAAAAAACATTGATATGAAAAAAGCTATTTATTTATTGGGATTAACTCTACTAGCATTACATTGTAAACCACTATCAAATCTAGATTTATATGAACGGGCATTAACTAATCCAGAAAATGTAAAAGAAATAAGTTTATCAAGTTCAAATTTAAATGAACTGCCTAACTCTATATTGAAGTTTAAAAAACTAGAAAGTTTACACCTATCTCTTAACAAATTTCAAGAATTTCCTTTATTGGTTTGCCAATTGACAAATCTTAAATTACTTTCTTTAGCCAACAATCGCATTAAGGAGTTGCCAGTGTGTATTGCAGAATTAAAGCAATTGGAAATTTTAAATTTAAGTAGGACAGGTATTAAAGAATTTCCTATGGAGATAAAGTATTTGACTTCTCTTAAAAGGTTAGCTGTAAGCGGTGTAAGTGAGAAGGAATTTATAAGAATTCAGTTACTATTACCTCATACAAAAATAGTAGATTTTGACTTGTTTATTAGATAAAGTAAAACATTGATATGAAAAAAAGATTAACATTAATATTAGTTTTTATAATATTGATTTTTCCTTTCATAAAAGGACAACAATTATATTTAGGAATTCCAGCAAATTACGAACCTAAAGCTGGCGATATGTTAATTTTACAATCTTTTGGTTATGATATAAAGAGAGGAGGAACTCCTTTTTTTAGAAATCAATTAGGTTCTTTAAAAGAAGTAATGCTTCAAGATACTTCTTTGAGATACAGAATGATGATAAATGTTTCTTTTTCAGAAAAAGAAATTCTTAACTATAGACTTTCAAAAAGACAAGCATCTATAATTAATCATACTTTAAAACAGGATAGTCTTTTTTTTAATCAAGTTGATTATGAAATTTTACCTAAAGGTGATCAAGCATTATTATACAAAAGAAAATTTATTAGACAATTGTCCGATAAAAAATTGATCCGCTATTATCAATTATTAAACAGTAGAGTGGAATTAGAAATTTTAGAAAAGAAGGAATAAGTTGAAATTTAAGCTTAATAATACTTATTGTTCCACCAATTTTTGAGGCGTTGCCAAATAGTATGTTCTGCTTTATTATTAGAAGGTTGATAGAATTTTTTGCCACTGATTTTTTCTGGAAGAAATTCTTGATTAACAAAATTGCCTTCAAAATCATGGGAATATTGATAATTTTTACCATAACCTAAATTCTTCATGAGCTTAGTAGGGGAGTTGCGCAAGTGAAGCGGAACTGGCAAATTTCCAGAATTTCGAACCTCCGCAATAGCGGCATCAATGGCTTTGTAGGCTGAATTTGACTTAGGGGAAGAAGCGATATAAATGACCGTTTGTGATAAAATAATCCGAGCTTCAGGCATTCCAATTTTATGAATAGCATCAAAACACGTATTTGCCATCAATAAAGCATTTGGATTGGCTAAACCAATATCCTCCGATGCTACAATAACCAATCGCCTCGCAATAAATTTAATATCTTCCCCGCCTTCCAGCATTCGAGCCATCCAATAAAGCGCAGCATTTGGATCTGATCCGCGAATTGATTTAATAAAAGCCGAAATTATATCATAATGCATTTCTCCACCCTTATCATAAACCGCTAAATTTTGTTGCAATTTATCGGTGACTGATTTGTTGGTAATCACTACGGGCATTTCGTTGGTAGCATCAATAACGATTTCTAATATGTTAAGCAATTTTCGACCATCACCACCAGAATATTGAAAAAGTGCTTCATACTCTTGAATATCAATATCTTTTTTTGATAATACTTCATCTTTGATCAAGGCGCGATCCAGTAAGTTTTTTAAATCACTCACTTCTAAATGCTTTAAAACATAGACTTGACAGCGAGATAACAATGCCGAAATAACTTCAAAAGATGGATTTTCTGTCGTCGCGCCAATAAGCGTGACAACGCCTTGTTCGACGGCACCGAGTAGCGCGTCTTGTTGAGATTTTGAAAAACGGTGAATTTCATCAATGAATAGGATAGGACTTGGAGAGCTAAAAAAACGCTGTTTTTTTGCTTTATTAATCGCTTCTCGAACGTCTTTTACACCAGAATTAATCGCACTTAATGCATAAAAAGGGCGGTCTAAATTATTGGCAATAATTTGAGCTAATGTTGTTTTTCCAACTCCAGGAGGTCCCCAAAGAATAATTGAAGGAATGCGTTTCGCTTGTAGCGTTTGTCGCAAAACGCCTTGTTTGCCGACTAAATGTTCTTGACCAATATAATCTTCTAAAGACCTTGGTCGAAGTCGTTCTGCTAAAGGTTTATTCATCTTTCTTATTGTTAAAAATTGCTGCCGCTCTTCCAATAGCAACAGCAGCAATTTAACAATTAATTACTAATCTTCTAAATATTAATAGCCATTTAGTTGTGCAAAACGATCTAAATGAAAATTACTATCTCCAAAAAGCTGCTGAACGACACGCGCACGCTTCAAAAAGAAGCCAATTTCCTCATCGTCTGTCATACCAATACCGCCATACATTTGAATGCCTTCGTTAGAGGCTAAATGGAAAATTTGTCCCGTTTTTGCTTTCGCTAAACTGGCTAAACGTGGTAAATCTTCACTGTCACTATCAATAGCTTGCAGGGCTTTAATGACGACAGATTTACACAATTCAATTTCTCCAAAAAGAGTTGCCATGCGATGTT
>CAKZLL010000356.1 GCA_937125475.1 uncultured Saprospiraceae bacterium
TAGGTTAATTTCAAAATATTTTTTTTCATCCATCGCATGCGTGACTGCTGCGGCATGAACAATCATATCTATTTCTTCAAAGAGAATGGGCAATTGATCAATATCCTTCAGATCGCCTTTAATCAACTCAATATCATTATTTTTAATGGTCTCAATTTTGCGACTTAATCCAACAATATGATAAACTGACTGATCAATCAACTGAATAAACTGCTGCATCAATTCAGAAGAAATTCCTGTGATAAATATTTTTTTCTTAGCCATTTTCGCGATTTAAATGATACTTATGTCTACCCTTAGATACGATTAAAAAATAACTTATAAAAGTATTTATACAAAGATATTCAATAGAAATTGAAAGACAAATACAGTTATGTTTTAATACTTATTCTCCCAAAATAAACATGATTATACAGCGAAAATATAGTTTAGTTCTTTATCAATAAATGCCCTATTCAACTATTTATACTCAATAGAGCATTTATTAATTATTGTTATTAACGGATCATTTCTATTAATTTGGATTCATTGACCATTTTACCATTTATTTCAATGTGGGCTTGTCTCATTGTTCTAACTCCTTGAAAAACAACGGGCAAGCCACCGCTGGATTAAAAAAATATTCATTCTGGCAAAAATTGTCAATGAACCCAAAATTTAATATTTAGCATCATTATCAACTTTATTTTCTGCTCTTTCTTCTGTTTTATTTTTATATCTGCCACTATTTGTCAAATTTGCAAAATAGTCTGTTTCATATATGAGGTAGCGATAACTTAAAGTCACTTTAACACGATCTAATTTAAAAGTACTTTTAGATTGATAAATTCCACCTTTTATAAGAGGATATTGCTTCTCTAGGTTTGGAAAAATTGCTTGATAATCTTTTTTACCCCTAAAATTTGAACTAGATAAATATATTTCCAAATAGGTTAGTTTTTCATTTTTATCAAAAACAAAATAGACATATCTGGAGCCTGGTATTTTAAGAAAAGAGCCTTTTGCTCTAAACATATGCCCATCAGACCATCTATTATAGCTATCATTAGAGATTGTTACACCGTTGGCTTTGAGCTTTTGAGAGACTTCTGAATAGGTTGCTTTATTCATCTGAAATCCAAAAGGGGCAACGGTTGATGTCTTTTGAGATTTTATTGGTTTTTCTTCTATCACTTCTATTTTTTCGACAACTTTTTCTATTGGTTGTGCAGTAGGAGAAGTTGTGGGCTGCTCTTCATTAATTAATGCCTTTTTTGGGGAGCTTTTTTCTTTTTCCTCCTCAACTGGTTTTAAAATCTTCTCTTTAACTTTTTTTTCAGCTACTTGTACTTCTTTTTCCTCTTCTTTTATATCCTTTTCGATTTCTGGTATTTCTTCTGGTATCTCATCAAATAAAGCTGGAACCATAGCAGGTTCGGAATTATTATTATCGCTTAAAATCCATGTCTTTTGAGGGAAATCTCTATTGTTTTTATTATTCCAATGAATTATAATTACAATAGATAGAGCAATAACATTAGCGAATACAATCAGTTTAGTTTTTTTCCAACTCTTTTTATTAGAAGGAACAGGGATTTGTACGCGTTCAGTTTCAAAATCTGGATTATTTTCACTTATGGGAGGAGTTGTTTTTACTAAAATAGGGATCCCTTCAATATATTTTTCTTCATTAAAAGAGGTATTATAATGCTCCTCCTCTATTTCCTCAGAATATTTTTTTGAACTATAATCTTCCTCTTCCGAATAATTTTCTTCGGTATAATTATCTTCCTCAAAAGAAGTATTATAATGTTCTTCCTCTATTTCTTCTGAATATTTTTTTGAACTATCCCCCTCCTCTTCCGAATAATTTTCTTCTGATTGTTGAGGTTCACTCAATAAATTTAAAGCTTTGTTTTTGGCTTCTTCAATGCGTTTTGCTTTTAATTCCTGTAATGGAATAGGCAAAGCATTGAGTGAACCTCCTTTCATATTAGGCAGTTTATATTTAGGGTCTGTTTCTTTTATAATTTGCTCAATCGGACGGAGATAAGTCATTAGTCCACCTGCCTTAAAACTATTATCTATAATTGAAATAGTTTCCAATTCAACATCTAACACTTTAATATCGAACCATGAGAAACCACGTAAACCACTAAAGTAACTTACTAATTCTTTTAAAAAATCAGTATTGGGATATATTTCATAACAAATTTCCCAAGCTGAAATATAATTCCTGATTTTTTGATAATATATTTGCTGTTCTAAGATGGATTTAAAATCTATTAAGTCTGTTATAGAGTTTATTTGTTGTTTAATATTATTAAAGAGTGTATAAGCAATGGTTTTTACAACATTATCATACGTAGGAGAATCCTTTTGTAATTCTTGTGCGATAGTTAAATGAGCTTTAATCTCAGCACCATTATTCCCAATAATAGAGTTTAGTTCTGTTTTATAAAATAGCGTTAAGGCTTTATATTCCCAGCCTTGAGGTGTTCGGCTGCTCAGAATTATTGCTTCTTTAGCAAAAGCAAATGCTTTATTGTATTTCCCAAGCCTAATGTTTGTATTAATTAAAAATAGCGTATTAATGTAGTCGTGTGTATCCTCTTTTTTTAAGTTTAAATAATCATTAACTAAAATATTATGCTGCCATTGATAAGAGTTTCGATAACAAGAATTACAGCTAACATTGCCATCAGTTGAGATAGAAATAGCTTTAGTTTCACAATATGGACAGTGAGAAATTTCTTGTTTCATAGCGTTTTTCTTATATTATGATGAAAACATGTTAATTAAATATTATTTTTATAAATATAAAAAAATATAATATGATATTCAAATAAGAATGCTTTTTCATAAGTTTATTGATAAAATCCCGTTTTGGCAAAAATTGTCAAAGGTTCAATTATTATAATCAACTACTCCTCAAACTTGGGATGAGATTTGTACTAATTTATACTTTAGTTAGAGCTTCTGCTAGATTAAATAATTATATTTATCCTGATAATTAAGTGCAAAATTTACTTTTATCTATTGATGTCAATAATTAGATAAGGTACAGTAAGCCACTATAATTAGAAAACTTTAACTTTTTATTATTAAAATTTTCATAAAAAAGCTACTATTAATATACAATTCGGCATAATTTTGTTGATAAAATAAACTGTTTACCTTATTTTAGACGTTATAACTATATATATAGTTTTATATCATTCTTTTTTTTACAAAAAATCAAAATTCTTATGAAGAATATCCTTTTATTATTTGCGGTAATAGCATTCGTAGGTGTTTCAACAACTTCTTTTGCACAACAAACTGATGCTGTAAAGTCTTCCACAGCAACTAAAGTATCTTTGAAAAAAGGGAAAAAATCTTGTTGTGCAAGCAAAGCAGGTGCAAAAGCGACTTGTTCAAAAGGCGCAAAAGCAACTAAAGTATCTTTAAATACAAAAGCAGGTGCGAAAAAATCTTGTTGTGCAAGCAAAGCAGGTGCAAAAGCGACTTGTTCAAAAGGTGCAAAAGCAACTAAAGTATCTTTAAATACAAAAGCAGGTGCGAAAAAATCTTGTTGTGCTAGTAAAGCAGCAGGTGCAAAAGCGACTTGTTCAAAAGATGCAAAAGTAACTAAAGTAGTAGAAACAAAAAGAACTAAAAGAGTACAAAAAGCAGAAGTTATGCCTACAACAGCTAAAAAAGAAAAGTCAGTTAAGGCAATGATGATCGAGAAAAGAAAAAACAAAAAATAATTGTTTTGACTTAATGAATTGAAAAAGGCTTGAGAGCTATTCGTTTTTTAATGAATAGTTTTCAAGCCTTTTTTATAATAAAAACAAGATGATTTTACCTTTTGTTAAAATAATTGACCTTGAGCAGGAGGAACAATACCAAGATGTTTATATGCTTTTTCCGTAGCTTCCCGACCTCGCGAAGTCCGTTGAATATAGCCTTCCATAATTAAAAATGGCTCATGAACTTCTTCAATAGTTCCTGATTCTTCTCCTACTGCGGTTGCAATTGTACTAATTCCAACTGGTCCTCCCTTGAATTTTTCGATAATAGTAGATAAAATCCGATTGTCCATTTCATCCAAACCACTTTCATCTACATTCAAAGCAGAAAGTCCAAATTTAGAGATCGCCAAATCAATCGTTCCATTGCCTTTGATTTGTGCAAAATCACGAACTCGTCTCAGTAAAGCATTAGCAATACGTGGTGTGCCTCGGCTTCTTCGTGCGATTTCAGCGGCAGCATTATCATGGATAGGCACTTTCAAAATCCCTGCTGAACGTTTGATAATCTGAGTTAAAGTTTTGACATCATAGTAAGCCAAAAGACAAGTAATCCCAAATCTTGCCCGCATCGGAGCAGTCAAAAGCCCCATTCGAGTAGTCGCACCAATGAGCGTAAAAGGATCAATTTCTATTTGAATCGTTCGTGCATTAGGACCAGAATCAATCATAATATCAATTCGGTAATCCTCCATTGCAGAATATAAATACTCCTCTACTACATTATTTAGACGATGGATTTCATCAATAAATAAGACTTCGCCTTCTTCCAAATTAGTTAATAATCCAGCTAAATCACCAGGTTTTTCTAAAACTGGTCCAGAAGTCATTTTCATATCTGTACCTAATTCATTCGCGATGATGTGCGAAAGCGTTGTTTTTCCTAATCCTGGAGGTCCATGTAATAAGACATGATCGAGCGCTTCACCGCGCAATTTGGCTGCTTCGATGAAAATTTTAAGGTTTTCTACAATTTTAGGTTGTCCCGAAAAATCATCCAGTAGCTTCGGTCGTAATGCCTTATCTACGACGATTTCTTCATTCGGCATATTTTTATTAGTTGGCTCTAAATGAGGATTTCGCATTTGTTGTATTATTAAAAGTCTAATTACTTTTCCGTTCAAAGATAAAAACTTTAAAGAATATGCTTATATATAATGATGACTTTTCATGTAATGATTATATTTTTTGTGATGATTATTGTCCGATTTGAAACTAACATTTGGCAGTTTTTATTTTAATGGTAATTGGCAAAGTTTAATTTGCTCTTCTACTTCTTTAAAACTATCATCCCATAGTCTGTATTGAGTGAGTGCCGATTTTATAATTTTGTAACTTTCATTATGAAGCAAAACTGTTGCCATAGTCGCACTATATTCAGAAGAAGGAATAGCAAGAAGCATTAAGTTTTTCAAAATTTTAGCAATTTTGCGCTGTTTTTTAGGAGTAAAATCAATAAGATAATTTTCTAATTCATCTTGCAGGTTATCTAATTGCTCGATCAACTCATCACCTATCAATGCTCTTTTGAGAACCAATCGAGTTCTATCATTTAATTTTAAAACATCAATAGTCGTTTTTCCTAATGTAGATTTTCCATATAAACGATACAATTTAAAGGTTAAATGCTCACTAGGAATATTTTCAACTGGATGAATAATAGGCTCTGTTCCTGTGTCGTGATTACCTTTTGAACCATTACAACGCTTGCAAGACGGTAATAAATTTGTCCATTTGATAACCAAATCAGGGTAAATACTTTTTGGAAAGAAATGTTCGACTTCCATATACTTACTTTCCTCTGCCACATTGCATTCACAATAGCAACATTTATTAGCAGACATTTCGATTAACTGCTCTTTTATAAATGGTTTATTCCAAACGTTTTTATCTTTATTTTTATATAATTCGGTCAACTCCTCAACGAATTCATCTGTCAATCGAATAGGTTTAGGAACGTAATTTAATTTTATCATCAGCTAGATTTCAACAGGTTCTTCTGGAATAATAGATGTCATTTGTAATTTTAATAACTTTCGCTGTGGGCTTGTTGGATGTAAAATTTTATCCAACTCATCAAATGCAACTTTTGCTTTCACATAATTATCTACATCTAAAGCTTCATCAAAATCTTTTATTAATTCTAAATAAGCTTCTGAATGTGTTCGATTATCTAATCCCATTAAGTCCGACAAAATTTCTTCAACTGTCCAACCCTTAAAAGTCGAAATCTTTGGTTGTTCTATTTTAACTTTATCACCTTCTTTTCTTAATAAAACGACATTCACACTATCAGCAGATTGTACCAACAATGGACTATGTGCAGTGACAATAAATTGAACGCTTGGAAAATGATGCGATAACCAACTAATAATTTTACGTTGCCATTCGGGATGTAAATGCAAATCCAATTCATCTACCAAAACGATAGCAGGTTCTTTTAAAGGTTCATCACTATTTGGATAGCGGTCAAACATTTTTTTAGCCAAATCCACTACCCACGCCATTAGGGTTTGATAACCATAACCTAGCTCATTTATTCTTACCCAACCATAATCTGTTTGGACTTCTACGTATGATTGAAATGTTTTTTCATTGGTTTGAAACCTAAAAGCTTGAACATCAGGCAAGATATTCTTTAAAACTTCCTTGATCTTTTTTAATCGCTTTTCTGCTTTTTTTATGCCATTTTTTACCGCATAGTCAGTTTGAATAAGCCATTCTTCACTATTGATTAAAAATTCATTCTCTATGAAACCTGAGTTATTTATGAATGACGAATTTTCATTTGTGATTTTAAGAACGCCATATTTTATAATATGGGTATTTTCATATATAAGCTTATGTGAAGAGAACTCTATTGCTTTATGAAATAACCATCCTGATTTTTCATTTTTTTCTGAATAGATAGAAGAATATAGTTGATTAGGGTTAGGAAAAAAACTTAGTTTAACGTTAAACCTTCTATTGTATTTATAGATACTGGATAACCATTTTCCTTTTGGAATATGAAAATTATTACTATCATGCTCTTCTTCTTCCAATTCCAAATCTGCCAATACCCTCAAAAGCGTAGTTTTACCTGTATTATTATTCCCAAGAATAACCGTCCATTGTGTCGGTTCGCCATTTTTATCAGTAAAATCAATTATCTGTTCTTCTTTAAAACATCTCACATTTTCAATGCTTAATGACTTAAAATAGATTGCAGGTGTATTATTTTGATTGATCATATTACTAAATTACTGATTATTCCAAAATTATACAATACTAACTCTTCAAAATAATTCTAATATCATAAAAATCCCATTCCTAAAGTAGGATGAAGGATAAGATGATGAAAATATAGGTTATTAGAATTTCTTTAAAAAATCAAAACACGGGTGCAATTCCCAAAAAAAACAATCACAAAACAGAATATGAAGCCATATTATAGATAGGTTCATGATTAGAAAAGTTGAAATCCAAAAAATTTAACGTTTTTTCACTATTAATGATGTATCATATTATACTTTTAAACGTTATAAAACATTGATAGTTATAGCGTTATAAAAAACAGTTGATTATGAAAAATATTAGTTTGTATCTGCTCCTTTTTACACTTTCTTCTTCTTTAATTTTTTTGGGCTTTGCCTCAGAAGGGTTAAGTGTAGAGGATAAAAAACAAAATGATAAGTTATTTCAAGAGTTTCTTGAAAGTTTCCCCGATTTAGATTTACCACACGCAATCACAGCAGAAACACTTAAACAAAAAAAGACTAGAACTTACTCCAAAAAAAGAGGAAGTAATAGAATCCCTCAAAAATTTGGTGTGTTTGTCCCAGGTGTATCTAAATCTTCCTTTGGTCGAATGCCAGGACCGAGCTTCCATGTAGAAGGGAAATTTGAACAAAACGCTGATTTCGTAGCAATTATTTATAGAACTTCTCCTGGATTTTCGCGTCATAATTATCATTCAACCAATTATATATTGGCAACTTATAATGTGAAAGATAAAAACCTAGAGCCGCATCAACGTATGATTAGTTCAATCAATATCGGAGGAATGAATAGTCATTTGCATGAGAGCCAGATTGATAAGGATTTTAATATTTCTATGCAATTTTATAAGCGTGATTTTAAAAATGCAGATGGAACTCCTGCAAAGGATGTAGCATATACGAAAACGTACAGCATTTCAAAAACAGGAATTGCCAAGAAAACCAGCGACACTTCTAAGCCTAAAGCAAAGAAGAAAAAACCAGCTAAAAAAGCAACACGCGCGAATTAGAATTATTTTGCGAAAGCTACCATTACAAAAGTACTAAGTTGATTAATTTCAGCTTAGTGCTTTTGTTGTTTATTGAGAAATTTTTAGAGGTAATACATTACAAAAGCGGCTTTATTGCATCTATATTATTATAGACCAAGTTTCTAATATCATACAAAATTAATCAGATGAAAAAATTATTGTTAATATTATTTTGTTGCTCAATTGTTCAGCTTTCTTTTGCAGATGAGGGCGAACAAAAAGTAATTTCTAAAGTGAGTGCTGCAACTGTTTTCTTGAATGGCGCACAAGTCACACGAACGGCAACGGTCAATATTTCAAAAGGAAGAAGCCGTTTAAAATTCACCGATATTACAAATAAATTGAATAAAGGAAGTTTGAATGTCAGTTCTGATGGTGATTTTACGATTGTTTCAGTAATGCATCAATTGAATTATCTGAATATCAAAAAAATGGATACTGAGATTGAAGCTTTGGACAAAGAAGCCGAAACTCTAAACGGGAAAATAGATATTGCAAACCAGATGCTTTTGGTGTATCAAGAAGAGGAAACTTTTTTGTCTCAAAATAGAAGCTTGAAAGGGCAACAAGGTTTGACGGCTACTGATATTCAAGCCGCTGCGGATTTTTATCGTAAACGATATACCGAAATTAAATTAAAAAAATTAGAACTTGCTAATGAAATTAAAACATATAGAGAAGCGATTGTAAAAATTGCTAATCAGCTTAGAGCACTCAATGCTGAACAACAAAAATCGACAAGCGAGGTCATTGTGGAAGTTAATGCTAAACAAGCAGTAAAAGCAGTTTTCAAAATTAATTACTTGGTCAGTAGTGCGGGTTGGTATCCGAATTATGATATTCGGGTTAAGAATGTAAATAGCCCAATTTCATTGACTTACAAAGCCAATGTTTTTCAACTTTCGGGAGAAGATTGGTCAGGTATAAAATTGACGCTTTCTTCTGGAAATCCTTATCAGCGCAGCGTTAGACCGATTTTGCAACCTTGGCGTTTGAGCTATCAATATAAGAGTAAACCGACCGCTTATTTATATGGAAAAAGAGAAGCTGCTGGAGTATCAGGAGCAGGGAAAGCTTATACAGGAACGCTTCGCGGTTATATCACAGATGCGTCAACGGGTGAGGCTTTGATCGGTGCGAATGTTGTTATTCAAGGCACAAGTTATGGGACTTCCACCAACATTGATGGGTATTATCAAATAACTATTCCTCCGAATGTAACAGCTAAAACTATTCAAGTTTCTTATGTTGGTTATGAACAAAAAAGTGTGTCGATTAACAATTCTGTTGAGAATGTAACTTTGAGTGAGGGAGTTGGAAGTTTGAATGAGGTCGTCGTATCAGCTTCTAGGAAAAAAGATAAACTCAGTAAATTTTTTACGAAAAAAGCGAAAAAAAAAGAAGCACAGCGCTCAAAAAGAAATAGTGCAGTAGCTACTCAGCCTGTTCAAGTACAACAAAATAAAAAATCAACCTCGATTGAATTTGAAATCGCTTTGCCTTATACTATTCCGACAAACGGTCAGCAATATGCGGTAGATATTAAAGAAGCAAGCGTGCCAGCAGATTATGAATATTATACTGTGCCCAAATTAGAAGAAGCGGCTTATTTGACGGCTCGTATATCGAATTGGGAGCGTTATAGTTTGCTGGATGGTGAAGTGAATTTGTATTTTGAAGGGACATTTTTAGGTAAAAGGGTTTTAGATTTAAATAACGGTCAAGATACGCTGGAAGTATCCCTAGGAAGAGATAAAGACATTGTGGTAGAGCGCGTGAATAAAAAAGAATTTAATAAAAGGCAATTTATTGGTACTCAGCAAATTGCTACGAGAGATTGGGAAATTCAAGTTCGTAACAAAAAGAAAGAAGCGATTAAATTAATTGTTCAAGATCAAATTCCGCTTTCCTCTAATAAGGAAATTAAGGTTGAATTGAAATCAAAATCTAAAGGTGAGCATGATTTAGCCACAGGCATTATTACGTGGAAACTCGACCTAAAAGGCAAGGCTAAGAAAGCCGTCAATTTTAAATATACAGTTAAATATTCTAAAAAAACGACTTTACAATTAGAGTAATTTTTCTTTCCTCTTAGCAATTTTTCGACCTGATGAAGTCCTTCGCTAAGTCAGGTCGAAAACTTTAAATGTCCGTTGCACGATTGGTTATACGATATGATATGAAGAACAATTTAAAAATTATTAAATTTGTGTTGATCCATTTCTATATAAACATGCAATTAAAAAGTCATGGAAAATTAACGAATCAATGAAACTATATTTTAGTTTATTACTACTTTTTTTGGGGACTTTTTTAAGTAATGCCCAAACCAAATACGTCACGGTTCAATCTATTGAAATCATAGGCAACAAAAAAACGAGAGAGAAAATCATCTTGCGAGAGCTTGATTTTGAAGTAGGAGATACAATAACAAATAGTAATTTGACCGCTCGTTTAGCGCTGAACCAAACATTATTAATGAATGCGGATTTGTTTAATAGTGTGGAAATTGATGTTCAAAATGTAGGGAATGATTTTATTGATTTGACGATTACAGTTGTTGAGGATTGGTATATTTTCCCATTGTTGGCGATTGATTTTGCGGATCGAAATTTTAATATTTGGTGGGTAGAGCAAAACCGAGCCTTCAATCGGATTAATTTGGGTTTGTATCTCGTTCATACGAATATTACAGGACGAAAAGATTATTTAAAAGCTGTTGGGCAAGTCGGTTATACTCAACGAGTACATTTATATTATTCTCGACCATATTTAAACAAAGCGCAAACATTAGGTGCATTATTTAATGTTTTTTATGCTAGAAATCATGAAGCAGGTTATACTACTCAAAATAATGTATTACAATTTCATCGAGATGATGATGATTATTTATTGAAGCGTTTATACTTAGATGTAGGTCTGAATTATCGACCAGAAATCCGTTCTAAGCATCAATTAACATTAAGTTATCGGGATTATAATACGACGGAAATGATCACTAGCCTTAATCCAGATTTCTTTTTAAATGGAAAAGAAAGACTACAATATTTTGCTTTAGATTATCAATTTAGGTATGATAAACGAGATTTTAGTCGCTACCCAATGAAAGGTTATTATCTGGAAGTTAGTGCATTAAAAGAAGGTTTAGGCGTATTTGATGAGATTAATTCATTATATGTTGGTGGAGCAGTAGGTAAATATTGGCAAGCGGAAAAATTCTCTTATGGTGCGGTCGTTCGAGGACGAAAAGGGCTGATGAATCAAATACAACCTTATTACAATTCTAGAGCCTTGGGATACGAGCAACACTTTGTTCGAGGCTATGAATATTATGTTATAGATGGACAAGATTTTATTTATTCTCATCTTTTTGCTCGTGTCGAATTGTTCAATCGAGAGATTAATTTAGGAAAATCAATGCCAATAAAAGCATTTAAAACCTTACCTTTAAAATTCTATTGGAGGGCTTATACTGATCATGGTTATGTCAATGCGCCTTTTCATAGTGAGAATAATAGTTTGACCAATACTTATTTGCGCAGTCGAGGCATGGCGATTGATATGGTATTATATCATGATTATGTCTGTCGTTTAGAGTATAGTGTCAATCATTTGAACGAAACAGGATTTTATTTACATTATAACGTTAGTTTTTAATGCGATTTGCCATTTATAGCCGATTAATGAAACCGCGTGATCTTCCTGCACTTAGGAATTTCTTTCAACTCATGCAAGAGTTGGGGGTAGAGCTGACGATTGTTCAACATTATTATCAACAAATCAAAGGGCATATCAGATTGCCAAAGAAAACGTTTGTTTTTAAAAATTATGAAGAACTCAAACAGCAACAGGTAGATTATATGATCACACTTGGCGGTGATGGAACAATTCTAGACACACCGATGCTCATTAGAGATATGGAATTACCTATAGCTGGTGTGAATTTGGGGCGATTGGGCTTTTTAGCCAATATTGAAAAAAATAAAATGACTGATGCGTTCACTGATTTAATCAATGGATCATTTAGTTTGGACACTCGGACTTTATTGCAGCTTGAAAGTAATTTGCCACTTTTTGAAGGGCAGAATTATGCATTGAATGATTGTACTATCTTGAAACGAGATACTTCTTCCATGATTATTGTCCATGTTTATATCAATGGAGAACATTTAAATTCCTATTGGGCGGATGGGATTATTTTGGCGACTCCGACAGGTTCTACGGGGTATTCATTAAGTTGCGGCGGACCGATTATCTTTCCTAATTCTAATAACTTTATCATCACAGCAGTTGCACCACATAATTTGAACATTCGACCTATTGTTATTTCGGATGATTCTGTGGTTTCATTTCAAATAGAAGGGCGGGCTAATAGTTTTCTTTGTACATTGGATTCGCGTTTTGAACCGATTACCTCGGAACATAAAATCGCAATTAAAAAAGCTGATTTTGACTTGAAATTAATTCGCTTACTCGATTCTAATTTTCTCTCTACGATTAGAAATAAATTAAATTGGGGATACGATACTCGAAATTAATTGTAATTCTAGGATTAGTCATAGTAAAAAGCCCTTATCATTTTTTGATAAGGGCTTTTTACTATTTAAATTATTAATGATTTTCTTAAACTGGCTGCCTAAACTATAAAACTCCATACTCAAAAGCTTGCTTGGTAATATGGTAACATTAAAATTAGTACTTATTAGCTCTTCTATTTTTCGCTGAATTATTAGTAATAATTTATCTTTTTGATAAAAACTTAACAGCGTCCTACATTTCATAGTTTTATTTAAGTCTTTAAAATGCTCTTTTTAAAGCTTATAGGCTATATTCTTTTTTTTATAAAAAAAAAACAAAAAAGAAATATAAAATTTTAAGCTAAAATATTAGTTTTGTGATTAGAAACAATATTAACTTATTGTTTTGTCAGTCTGCCTACTAGAGTTTTCTAGTAGGCTTTTTTATTATAAGTATTTTAAAATGAATGACTTAAATATAAAAAAATGACTACTCTCCCATAATATTCATTTTTCCTACATAAAAGTTAGAATTGATTTTTATAGTAGGATTATTTGGGATACCTCTTTGCATTGTCCAATTTGATGTTGGAGAGAGCCATTGTTCTTTTCCATTTATAGTTATTTTTATAGGCATATCAAACCCTTCAACACAGTTTCCCCAACGATGAAATAATACATTATTCATCGTTCTATATTCTAAAGTAGGAATACGAACATCCCTTAAATATTGATCAAAAATAGGTGTTAAATCTCGTTCAAATTTATCACTAAGATAATCTTCAATTTGTTTACTCGTAACGGTTTGATGATAAAAGGTTTTATTCAATCCGCGTAAAATTGCACGCCATTTTTTGTCATCATCTAGGATATTACGAAGCGTTAATAACATATTTGCTCCTTTGTAATACATATCGCCAGAGCCTTCTTGATTGACATCATAAACTCCAATGATAGGTTTATCATTAGAAATACTAGAACGTGTTCCTCGTGTATATGCAAACCCCTCTTTTTTATTAAAATGATACTCTACATATAGTGCTTCTGAATAAGCTGTAAAACTTTCGTGTATCCACATATCTGCGACATCTTTGTAAGTAATATTATTGGCAAACCACTCGTGTCCAGATTCATGAATGATAATGAAATCAAACTTTAATCCAATGCCTGTCATACTCAAATCTCGTCCACGATAGCCATTGATATAACCATTGCCGTAAGTCACCGAGCTTTGATGCTCCATACCTAAATAAGGCGTTTCGACTAGTTTATAACCATCTTCATAAAAAGGATATGGTCCAAACCAATATTCAAAAGCATCTAGCATTTTGCTGACCTGTTTAAATTGTTTTTTAGCTGCTTTCAGATTATCTTTCAATACATAATAATTACAATCTAACTTACCATTTTCTCCGTCATAAACTTCTGAGAAATGGGCGTAATCCGCAATGTTAACATTAACACCGTAATTATTAATAGGGTTATCTACAAACCAATGAAAAGTTTTAGTACCATCTCCATTTTGATCTACTTTTCGCAAACGACCATTAGAGACATCGGTTAAATTTTCGGGAACGGTAATACTCATCAGCATACTATCGACCTCATCATAAGCATGATCTTTACAAGGCCACCAAAGGCTTGCACCATCTCCTTGACAAGAAGTTGCGATAAAATGTTGCCCATTTTTATCTTTTTTCCATGTAAAACCACCACTCCATGGCGGATTTTTACTGACTTTTGGAGCGCCTTCATAATGGACAATGATTTCATTGATTGATCCAACAGCCGCTTTTTTTGATAAGGTTATAAAATGAGCATTGCCATCCTGCTTCACTTCCAATACTTGACCTTTTTGTGTTACTTTAGTAATTTTTAAAGGTGGTTGCAAATCAATTTGAAGCACCTCATTTTCTGTTAGTGCTTTAAATTGAATGAGATTTGAGCCTTTTATTGTCCGTTCTTCGGGATTAATTTTAATATCTAAATGATAATAAGTCAAATCCCACCATGCTCTTTCTGGAGTGATAGAGCCTCTCAATGTGTCTTGATGCGTAAAATGATGATCGTGTTTTTGTCCAAAAATTGTTCCGATAGAAATCAGAAATATCAAATTTATAAGAAATATTTTTTTCATGTATATTATTCGTTTTAATAGTTTGCAAAACTAAATATTTCCAAATATAAATCAGCGTAATAAGTGTTATGAATGCATTATATGACTAAAATATGTAAGTTAGAGACCTGCCAATTTGTAGGTTCTATTCATTAGAATACTGAAAATATGTCAGATTTATCCGAAACTCTTTGGAAAGGATAAGCAAAAAATACATTATATGAAAAACTATATGTAATGGTTTTATTAGGATAAACATCTGATAAACAATTGAATATACTTTTAAATGAAAGAATAATGTCCGCAATCTGGCTTATTGGTATAGAAAATGTAACTTATTTGGTAAAAAAGGCTTATAATTATAAGAATTAATGCCGCCCTACCTGATAATGCTTTACTCTTCATGTACTAAAAAATAATAGCTATGTCAGAATATATGATAACCTGTGATTTACCAGAAACACTTACAGAAGATTTCATGAGTTTAATACCAAAGCATCGAGCAATGGTGAATGATTTTATGAAAAAAGGAACTTTTACTACTTATACACTTGCTTTAGATCGATCTAAACTATGGATTACCTTATTAGGCGATGATGAAGAGGCAGTAATGGAGAAACTAGCTGAATTGCCTTTAATGCCTTATTTAAGGATAGAAATATATGAATTGGCATTTCATCAAGCAGTCAGAGTTGTTTTACCAACACTTTCATTAAACTAAGTAGTTAGTGTATTTTTTCCAAAAACTCAAAATACAATTGTTATGAAATTTATGGTCGAAATAAAATATCCAAAATATAAAAGTAGTCATTTTCAATCGGTTCTGCCTAAACAACAGCAGCAAATTGGAGAATTGATGGGAAACGGAACAATAGACGTTTTTACTTTAAATACAGAACGAACCAAAGTCTGGTTAGTGATGACTGCTGAAAATAGGTCAGAATTGGATGAAACTATTAATAAATTCGTGACTAGACGATTTATGACACGCATTCGAGTAGAAACATTAATGGTATATGACTCTAATGCATTTCATCAATTACCGCCTTTAGTTATGAATTAGTCTACTGTTTGAATGGCAATAAAAAAAGAGATTTATGCTTTTAATTTTCAAAAGCGTAAATCTCTTTTATTGTATATATCGATTCTTTTTTTTACAAAAAGAGTCTTAGCTTTTATCCGTTATAGGCGATTTTGTTGGTCTGATACTGATTTCTACATCATCACCAAATAACTCTTTTGCCTTGTTAGTATAAGCTGCTGATGCTTCTTCTGCAGTTTTATAAGTTCCTAGATAAATACGTTGTCCTTCGTTATAAATTTCCGCACGAAAACGTTTTCTATCTTTAGAAACACCTCTATATGGTACTTGACCAATAGGACGGCTTCTTCTAGCAATGTAACCTTTGGTTCGCCACTCTAAGTTCTCAACACGGCAATCCAATTTGTTAGTGTTTTTAGCAATCACGTTAAAGTTCTTAGCTGGTGCTTCGCTAATCCATTTTTCACAAATTAATTTGTGTAAATAAATTGTTTGAATTGTATAGCCTTGACCATCTGGTCTTTTCCATGATTTTTGAAAAACACAACATCCACTAGAATGTTCTCTTAAATTTTCTAATAACTTAATTGATTGGTAGTAAGGATTTTCTGATAAGAACTCATAGATCTCTGGATCTAGAAGAACTTTCTTCTTACTATTTTTTAATGGTACTTTGTAAATCACTGTTTATATAAATTTATAGTTTAATTAATCGCGACTATGATATTGCATTACTTTTTTGCATTGTTTTAACACTTATTGCATTGGAAAATATTCTCAATATAGCAAATACTAGAATATTCAATTTCATCATTAATAACAAAATAGAAATGCTTAATAATTTTTTTTTACAACTACAACATATCTTATAAAATAAAATATTTTTTTCATTGATTTTTAAAACGAAAATATGGATTTTCGTTTTAAATGTAAGATACAAAGAATTATTTAACAATGCAAAGCTTTAGCTTTAAAATACGCATTTACTTGTTGAAAATCACTTGAAAAACACGAATCAACATATTATATAATAATAAATTATATTTTAAAAAAATATTTTATCCAATGCTAAAATAACTCAATAGGCACTGAAAAAGAATCTATTCTTTAATTCAATCCAATAACCTAAATATAACGTATCTTTTTTGTTAAGTGCTGCCTATAAAATCGCCGCTTAGTATATGCTATAAAATAAATCATTTGATATATTTTATAATAAAAAGAGGATGGTTTAATAGGCTGAGGTATTCTATATATCTCAAGTGTATCTCTTTGTTATACCAATGAATGTTCTTTACTTTAAAAGTAATCTTTGTTTAAAAACTTAGCTAGGCTATTTAAGATAGAACATTTTCCTCTCATCAAATTCTCTGGCAATATCTCTTTAATATGTTCTAATACTCGCGCCCATTTTTTTACTCATCTATCAATTATTTTTTCCTAAGTTATGAAGTTTTTAATTGATACACTTTTTTGCACACTCCCTCATAAAAATATTTTCAACGCTCAATTTTCAACTAAATCTGTTCCTCTAGATCCGTAATTAATTCTACTGTATTTTGATAAGTTTCTTGCATAGACGCGGCATTGTCCATACCTGCAAAAAGTGCCATTTCGCAATTTTTAATCGTTTTCACAAATTGTTCGATTTGCTTTTCGCCTACTTTTTTATTTGATAATTCAACTTTGATATTATCTTTTGACAATTCAGAAGCTGGCATATTGAGTTTATCACTAATAAACCCCCAAAGCGTTTTAGAAATATCATCATAAAATGCACGACTATCTTTTTGCTCCTTATGCTGTTTTGCTGTTTCTAATCGCTTCAATGCCACTTGATTAGCCTTTCTTCTTTTCTTTAAAACTGGATCAATACCAGCTAATTTAGTTACTCTTTTTTTATAAAAAAACAAAGCACCTAAAGCAAAAAAAGGCAATATTAATAAAATCCAGAAAATGATTGAGCCATAAAACGGACGCGCATGATAAAGGCTTGATTTCAATTTGATATGTCGAATATCGTTGGAAGCCACACTTTGAAGTTCCTGACTACCAGCATTTCCTGTACCTTGCAAAATTGTCAACATTTGTTGTTCAGCTTTCAATGTTTCAAATGCTTGTTTATCAACGTCAAAGTAATTAAAAGTTGGTACTAAACTATAAGTATCAGCTTCTTTTGCACTAATCAAATACTCAAAAACTTTGCTATAAACCAACTCACCATCAATCTCTTGCGCCGTTTCGCTTATCCTCGGATCATACACTAAAAAAGAATCTTTTGACAAATTCAATTGAGGCGGTGCAATCCGTTTAATATCTCCTTTTCCACGAATTTCTACCTTTAAGATAATGGTTTCATCTGTTGTAATTCGGGTTTTATTCACATGAGTTCTCATATTAAAGGTTCCAACCGCACCCGAAAAATCATCTGGCAAAGGGCTAGGCAGAGGCTTAACATTAAGTGTAAGCGCATTTGAAAAGGCACTTTTTGTTACATAACCAAAATTACTTCTCAATGCTACACGCATCGTAATCGGATCAATTGTGATTGCTCCTTCTTGCTGTGGATATAAAATCATTCGATGAATAAGACGTGTAGCGTATTTCTTCCCATTAATTACTCGCCCCTCATTTCTAGCATCAAAAGTTTGCATATCTTTTGCAAATACACCTTGAATTTGAGGTAATTGTACCACTTCATAACGGCCGACAGCATTAGAGGAATGCAATACAAAATCTAATCGAATACTTTGTCCAATATATGCCTCCTCCTGAGAAAGTTCTGCTTTGACAAACAAATCTCCCGCCTCAGGATTATTATTATTACTCTTACTTCCTTTTTTAACTCGGACTTTAACCGAATTACTTTTATACGTTTTTTTACTTGAAACAACGGAAGCAGGCGGAATCGTAAAACTTCCCACTTTCTTCGGAATTAAGCTAACTATAAAATTATGTTCAGAAGAGACTTTTCCATTAAAACTATACTGTTTGAAGCCCGTAGAAGTTCCTACGACCTGAAAATCCTTCAATGATGGGAATTTAAAATCTTTACCGTCTGCGTTTTTAAGCGTATAAGTAATTTGAAAATAATCTCCCAAATCCACTACGCTCGTTTGCGTTTCTGCGGTTAATTGTACCTTTTGAGCGGTTAGGCTCATTGTGATACTTAAAAAAAATATAAGGAGAAATTTATACTTCATTGCGTTTGTTCTATGCGTTTCTCTAAATTTTATAAACTTTCTTTTTCTTCTTCTTTTTGCCTACTCTTTCTTGCTTTTTATCTTTAGGAATAGTATTGCGCGGATCGATTTGTCGCTCTCTTAGACTGGGAAAATCATCTCCAAACTGAGGGAAACTACCGAATGGATTATCAAAAGGATTAGCCCGTCTTTTACTCGGAGTTGTTGGTTTATCAACGACAACTACTTCGACTATCTTACTTTCGTAAATTTCACCATCAATCTCTACCATCGCTTTTCCAATAGCATAAATGCCCTCGCCTTTATGTTCTAAAAGATAAGTATAAGTCGTTGATTGCGTCATTTCACCGTTAATAATCGACACATTACTTCCTCTTCCAGCCATAGTTGAATTTTCAAATTCAATAAAATCAGGAGCGGTAAATGTTGGATTACTAGTATTTTCCACCGTAAAAATCACCTTGACCATTTCTTCATAGCCAATTGTATCTTTATCTATTTTTGCTTTTAATGTGATTTCTTGAGCCGTTAAACTCACAAACCCCATCATTATCATAATTAATGTTATTATTCTCATGACATTATCAATTATTCATTATCAACGATCTATTAAATCCTTACCAATCTTTTTCAGATTTTTTCATTTTTGCTTTTCCTCTACGCAGTTTTTCTTGGACTTTTCGCTCTTCATCATTCATAATCTGCAATAGTTTTTTCGCCTCTTGCCTGTTCAATTCTTGTCCTTGTCCTTTTTCTGGCTTCTGCTCTTTTTCTTGATCTTGCGGCTGTTGAGGTTGTTGTTGTTCTCCTTGTTGCTCCTCTTTTCCGTCTTGCTCTTCCTGTTTTTTCTGTTTATCGCTATCGTTTTTGTCCTTCTGGTTTTTATCCTGTTTATTCTCTTGCTTATTCTTCTCTTTTTGTTCTTGCTTGCGTTTTTGCTGTAATGCCATAGTGAGATTGTGCTTCGTATCCATGTCTTTAGGATTGAGGCGCAAAGCTTCTTTGTAAGAATCAATTGCCTTTGCTGTTTCACCGCCATTCATATAAGCGTTGCCCATATTATGATAAGCATCAGACTTGAGTTTTTTGTCTTGCGTACCTGAAATACTCGATTCATAATGCTTCACAGCTTCCTTGAATCGCTCTTGTTGATATACCGCATTGCCCAAATTGTAATTACTTTTAACCGACGGTCTTTTATCTAAGGCTTTTCGATATTTTTCTTCTGCTTTAGTATATTCTTGTTTTTTATAATTTTTATTCCCTTTTCTGAGTAGCCCATGAGGGGTTTGTGCGGTAAGCATTCCCACCGAAAAAGTAAAAATAAAGGCTAATATTATTGCTTTCATATTTTATAAAAATTAATTTTTTGATTGTTATTGTTCTTTGATTATCGCTTATTGTCATTATTAAATGATTGTTTATCAACATTTTGCACACTAATACGGGCAACAATCAAACAATCACAACAATTCAATTATACATCAAAAATATCTCGACTTCCCCACCAACGACTTTTTCTAAAATCTAACATAAATTCTAAAACAATTAATAAAATTCCAATGAATAAAGGAATTTGAAAATAACTATCATACGTTTCAAAAACTCGTTGTTCGAAGGATCGTTTATCTAGCTGTTCAACTCGTTCTTTTAGTTTAGAAATAATTTTTCGGTCGGCTTTTATATTAAAATAATTACCTCCACCTGCTTTTGCGACATTTCTCAACATATCTTCATTCAAGCGTGTTGTAACGATTTCGCCGCCAATATCTCGCTTCATTCGTTCCACACCATTTTCAAAAACAGGAATAGGCGCACCGTCAATTGTTCCGACTCCTACGGTATAAATCACAATGCCGTCCGCTAAAGCTTCGCTCGCTAGCTCAACCACTTCTTTTTCGTGATCCTCTCCATCTGTAACGATTACCAGTGCTTTTTGATGCTTGTCATCTCGCTCGAATGATTCCATAACAATCTTAATCGCTTCTTTCAAAGCTGTTCCTTGCGAAGGCACCATCTGAGTATTAGCGCTTCTCGCAAACATTTTTGCAGCAGAATAATCCGTTGTCAAAGGCATTTGCAAATAGGCATTTCCTGCAAAAATAACCGTTCCTATTCGATTTCCTTTCAGCGCGTCCGTGAGATCAGACACAAACCGTTTAGCGCGTTCCATTCGATTAGGTGCTATATCTTGGGCAAGCATACTTTTGGATAAATCCAATGCAATAAAAACATCAACGCTTTCTCTTTTGACTTTTTGCTTTTTTGTGCCACGTTGAGGATTCGTCCAAGCAATCACCAAAAACGTCATGGCAATCATAAAAATAATGAATTTTACCAAATGTTTTTTAGTTGAATATTCGGGCATCAATTGCATCAATAAGCTATTTTCCCCAAAGCGTTGCATAGCTCGCTTGCGGTACAAACCCGTCATAACAAAGAAAGCAATCATCAGCGGAAACGCTGCAAATGCCCAAAAAAATTCTGGATGTTCAAATTGAAACATACATTTTTTTAATTATGGTATTGATCTAAACACCGTATATCGTAATAAAAATTCTAATAATAAGAAAAATACCGCCAATGAAATCCAATGCAAATACTCTTCGCTATATCGTTTGATCGTTGTGATTTCCATTTCTGTTTTTTCGAGGCGATCAATTTCTTGATAAATCATAAACAAAGAATTTTCATTCGTTGCTCTAAAATATTTTCCGCCTGTCTTCTTAGAAATGTCTTTCAAAAGATCTTCATCTATCTCTACTCTAGTCAATTTGGGCAACATTTGACCATTAATATTATAGCTCGGCAAACGCGCTACGCCTCTTGTTCCCACACCAATGGTATAAACTTTTACGCCAAATTCTTTTGCAATTTTTGCCGCTTTTATTGGGTCAATATATCCCGAATTATTCACACCATCAGTCAATAAAATCACGACTTTACTCTTAGCTTTGCTATCTTTGAGGCGATTAACCGCAGTCGCTAAACCCATTCCAATCGCTGTTCCATCATTTTCCAACAAGCCACATCTTAAATTGACTAAAAACTCTTTAACAATTTTGTGATCAGTCGTTACTGGGCATTGGGTGAATGCTTCACCCGAAAAAACCACTAGTCCAATTCGATCATAAGGTCGTCGATTAACAAATTCCTCCGCCACAGCTTTACTTGCTTCCAAACGATCGGGATTAAAATCCTGCGCCAACATACTACTCGATATATCCATCGAAAGAATGATGTCAATACCATCCGCTTTGATATTCTGTTCTTTGAGTGTCGCTTGAGGACGCGCCAAAGCTCCAATCAAAGTAATAAACGCCAAAGCACGCAAAACAGGCATGGAAACACTCAACTGTCCACGTAAAGAACCTTCTTCTCCTAGCGCATTTAAATTCGGCATTCTCAACGTCGGGAATCGCTTCTCTTGATTGAGATAATACCATACCACCAAAATAGGTACAAGTACCAACAACCATAAAAATATGGGATTGACAAACGTTATATTTCTAAAATTCAACATCTATTCGTTGCTAATTTAAGTGCGTTTTAATTGTTATATAAACCGTTTTTGGATAGAATACTACTTATTTAAACTGTTCCTTCTTCTTCAACAGGCGGAATGTAAAGCGTTTCTCTTACAAAACGCACAGCATCTTCCATTAGTTTCGAGTGTATATTCTGTGACGGTTTAGCTTTCGCAAATTTGACTAAATCCGCTATATCTAACATTTCTCTTAATCTAGTTTTTAAATCCGTTGAAATATCCTTGTCCTTCAAAAATTGGACAATCTCGAAAGTTGTGGATTCGAGTGCTGGGATTTCATAGCGTTTTTCGATGTATTCTCTAACCGTTTCTGTCAATTGAGATTGATACGCTTTCACCTCTCCTTTTTGCCAAAGTTCTGCTTTTTTTAGTGTAAATAATTTCTCTAAAGCAATTTCATGAGGCGGTCGAACAACAGGCGGAAGAACTTCTTCTTCGTCTGGTTTTCTGCGGCGCACCAAGAACCAAATAAGCAAACCAGCCACTGCCAAAACTCCAGCAGTAATGATATAAGCCATATAATCTTCTAAAGTTTTTGCCTCTTCCAAAATGGTTTTGATGGGGCTTAACGTAGAAGAATCAGTCACGGCAATTGTCGCAACATTCAAAAATAATGGTCTGGTTTTGATGGTTTGTACGGCTTCCGAAGTCGGATGTTTATAAGTCAATGGAATAGATGGGATTTTCACACGCCCCGAGTCAAAGGTAGTAATCGTCAAATGCTGTTGCAAAATCAGATTTGGTGAAATACCAATCGTATCTACAAGACTTATATCCAATACTTCGATGGAATCCCCCAATTTAAAATCGGTTGGAAATTCAGCATTCCAGCTCGGATTTTTGGTCAAAATGAGGTGAACCCTCGTTTGATCTCCAATCAATATATGACTGCTATCTAACTTTGCTTCGAGTTTGATTTGCCCAAAAGCCAGTGTAGTCAGTGAAACTATTAGAAAAAGCAGTATTATTTTTTTCATAAACTAACTAATTAAGGGAGCGCAACACATAACCTAATAACACATCATTATCACTTGTCAATTATACATTGTCAATTTAATTACCTCTTTCTTGCTTTAAAAAATTTTAATAAAGCGTTGATATACGACTCATCGGTTTGAATACTCACAACAGACAATCCTGTTTTCTGGAAAACACGTTGAAAATAATCTAAATGATCATCGAAGTATTTTTTATAGCGATTTCTCAACTTCTTACTCGATGTATCGACCCAAAGCGTTTTCCCTGTTTCGGCATCTTTTGCTTTGATTAAACCAACATCAGGCAATTCTCTTTCTCGAATATCATGAATATGAATACCAATTAAATCATGCCTTTTTGAGGCAATTTTTAATGCATCTTCATAATTTTCTGATACAAAATCCGATAAAATAAAAGAGGTACTTCGCTTTTTTTGAATATTATTAAAAAATCGCAGTGCTACGCCAATATCGGTTTTTTGAGATTGAGGTTCAAAATTCAATAACTCTCGAATGATGATTAAAATATGTTTTTTCCCTTTTTTAGGAGGAATATATTTTTCAATTTTATCAGAAAAAAAGATCACGCCGACTTTATCATTATTTGTCGTTGCCGAAAAAGCTAGCACCGCACAAATCTCCGTTATCATATCGCTTTTGAACTGATTGACCGTTCCAAAAAAGGACGAGCGACTAACATCAATCAATAACATAACCGTCATTTCTCGCTCTTCCTCAAAGACTTTGATATGCGGTTCGTTGTATCGAGCCGTGACATTCCAATCTATATTACGAACATCATCGCCATATTGATACGTTCGAACCTCACTAAAAGACATACCGCGTCCTTTAAAAGTACTTTGATATTCTCCAGAGAAAATATGCTTGCTCAGTCCTTTTGTTTTAATCTCTATTTTCCGAACTTTTTTTAATAATTCGCTAGTTTCCATATTGGTTATTTAAATCCTCTAACCGAAAAAACTGTCCATTGTTTACTCAATAACTAGGAAATTAATCGCGCTTTCCGCTTTCAAATATGGTTTGAGTTCGCTATAAGGGATTGTACAATTTTGTTCTCCAAAAATAGCGTTAAAACCAGATATAAAATTAATGCCTTCTTTACGAATAGTAAAATAAGGGAACGTTTCTTTTTTGAGCCAGACCTGAAAAGCTGGATCTGTAAAAAAGGGACGTTTTTTCAAAGCAGTTCTCACATATTTTTGAATAAATGCCTCATAACCAGTACCTTCCTTAAAAATATCTTTTAACTCAATTGTTTTATTATTCTTAAAATCAAAATTAAATGCATAACCTTGATAACCATTCTCCCAAGTGTTCGTATAAGTCGCTTTACCGCTAATAATACGATCTGAGTAATAATCTACATCACACCAATAATAAGACCGTAAAGAAGCACGCATTTTAGCTGTCGGGCGAGCAAATTGACCGCGATATTGACGCGTATAAGTGCGAGCTGTTGCAAGCCAATCTTGAATATGACCATTGAGCATTTCATTAAATTTAATACTCCGTGTTTTCGGATAAGTGACTTCCATTTCTGAAATAAAATCCGCATATTCTATACAACCCATCGAAATTGTTTCTACTTTTTTGATTGTAGAATTAAACGTTCTCGCGTTCAAATCAGTAAAAGTAGCTTCAATATTATCTGTCTTAAAATCAATCTTACCACTAATTTTCCCAATATCTTTATAATCATTACCTCTTAATTTCAAGGCAATATCTCGATTATAATTTGTTATTTCTCCTTCTACTCTATAACTTCGGTTTTGCTTCTGGAAATAAGCTAATCCTTCCACTTGAAAATTAGTACCTCTCGACAAAATAAAATCAACAACTTCATCTCCAATTTTTCCAGAATAAATCCTAATCCACTTATTATCACCACAATACGTCGGATATTCAGGCTCAGTAGGATAAGGAATTAAGTGCATTTTTCCACCTACGGAATTATCGTAATTGATCCAATCTGCTTTTATTCCTTCAAAATTATCTATTGTTCCAGTGATTTTTCCAGTCATACTATAAAAAGAATCTCGCTCAATCAAATGAAGCGTTTTGCCTTTTACTGTTCCTGTCACTCTAAATTCTGCATTACTTCTAAAAAACTTCATAATGCCTTTATACTCTCGTCCGTCAGAACCTAGCGTAATCAATACATCATTAATGTCATTCATCCGTCCTCGATAAAACTGAACCGTTGCAGTAGAATCCATAAACATCGCTTGCACACGAGCTTTCGTGTCTTGCGCATCGGCATTTAGTGTACTTAAAATAAAAAGTACAGCTATTAGTATTTGTTTCGGCATAGTTTTGTTCGTTGTAGCACGGACATTTTTATCCGTCTAATTGTTTTTGCTTTCAAAAACGCGATCTTAGGGTACTAAATTACAATGCTACTAAGGTACTTGCACTGTATTCAAAATCTCTGCAACTATATCTTCTTGACTAATATTTTCAGCTTCTGCCTCATAAGTCAAACCAATTCTATGACGCATCACATCATAACAAACGGCTCTTACATCCTCAGGAATGACATAACCTCTTCTTTGCATAAAAGCATAAGTTTTAGAAGCCATCGCCAAATTAATACTAGCCCGAGGCGAACCACCGTAGCTGACTAAGTTGTTCAATTTAGGCAAACCAGATTTCGCAGGATAACGCGAAGCAAAGAC
>CAKZLL010000357.1 GCA_937125475.1 uncultured Saprospiraceae bacterium
CATTTCATGAAGGTCTGCATGAATATGAGGCATCCATTGATGATATAATTTGCTTCGACTAGCACTTTCTATTTGAGTTTGCCAAGCCCAATCTCTATTCAAATCAAATAAATAATGATTATATCTCCCCCCAGGCCAATCTTGATTATGCTCGACACTATTCATATCAGTATTAGGGGTATGGTTAACCACCCGATTATACCAATTTGCATATCTATCTCTTCCATCAGGGTTTTCACACGGATCTAGGATAACAATTACATCGTCTAGCCATTTTTTTACATTTTTATCAGAAATTAAGTGATGAAGCGTTTTAAGTGCTGCTTCTGTGCCTGCAGCTTCATCTCCATGTATGTTATAAGAAAGCCAAATGATGGGTTTTAAATCTCCTTCGATTTTTCCTTTGAGAAATCCTGCAACAATTAGATTGTTTTTACGTAACCTTTCTATGTTTTTAATATTTTCAGCAGAAGAGACAATTGCTGCAACCAAAGGACGGCGTTCAAAAGTAGATCCGTACTCCTCCAATTTGACATTTATAGAGGTTTTAGCGACATAATCAAAATAATCTACAACTTTATGGTGATAAGTAAACTGCGTTCCTAATGGATAGCCTAAAAACTGTTCAGGAGAAGCAATATCATGTTGAGTAAAAGCAGGAGAGACAGCACCTACCATCAAAAAACATAATAAGTTGCAAAAAAAATGATTCATATATGTTTTGTTGAATAAATTATTCATTAATAAAATGAATGATTTAAGAATAAAAAAATACGTTATTTATTATTAATAAAACTTGACATCTAATAATATTTGAATTATTTTCCGCACAATCATGTAAGTATAAATTATGTTTTTTTTTAATGTGTTTTGCATTGAAAAATTAGAAAAAAAATTATATTTACATTATTATTTGGCAAATATAGTTGATACATAACTTTTTTAACGAGAAAAAATTTGTTCACTTTAAAAAAAAAACTACTTTTGCGTAACAACTTTCATTTTTATAATATTATTTCTTAATCTTTATTTCTTAACTTTTTAAAATTTCAAACCCTATGACAAGGAAATTTAACTTTCTTTTGACTTTGTCATTAATGGTGCTAGTAAGCACTATGGCTGTTGCTCAACCAAATGCAACAAATCTATCTTCTGAGGATGGCGTTATGCAAGTTTCAGAAGAGAATAAAGGTAAATACCCACCACGTCCAAATGATATGTGGGAAGTAGGTCTTAGCTTTGGTCATACTGCATTGCCAGGTGATGTTCAAGTTTCTCTTCCTGCTGGTTTTGGTGTTGGTGTTCATGTGCGTAAAGCATTGAACTATGCACTTTCTCTTAGAGGTGGTTACAGTTTTCATCAGTTTAGTGGAAGAAATTATTATAGAACAAATCCACAATACTTGACAAATGTAACTGCAGCTAATCACTATGTACATGCTTATAAGTCTTCATTGAATAATATTGATTTAGAATTATTAGTTAATTTAAGTAATTTGAAATTCCACAAGAGTACATCTAAGTGGGGATTCTATGCTGGTGGTGGTTTAAGTTATCATACTTGGACAACTAATTTAGATGTAGAAGGTACTAGTGGACAACATGATTTTTCTGGTCTTGCTATTCCAACAGCTGACAACAAAGCTGAATTAAGAGATGCAGTTGATGCTAAGTTGGATGGTGATTATGAAACAGCAGCTCCAGGAAGTGATGTATTTGACACTAATCAAGGTATTGGTTTCGTTGTTTCTGGTGGTGTTTCTTATCGTATCAACAAACAAATCAATCTTTCATTGGATCAAAAGATAATTTTGAGTACTGCTGATAACATTGATGGTTATAATGCTACTGGTTATGGTCTTGCTAATGATGTTCTTGGTTATACAAGTATTCGTTTGAACTTTAACTTAGGTAAAAAAGATCAAGCTGAACCTCTTTACTGGTTAAATCCTCTTGATGGTCCTTATGATATGATTGAGGCTAACACAGACAGATTAGATAACTTAGGTGATCTATTAGCTGATAAAGATGGTGATGGTGTTCCAGATAAATTAGACAAAGAACAAAATTCTCCTGCTGGAGCTATCGTAAATACTAAAGGTGAAACTTTAGATAGTGATGGTGATAATGTTCCTGACTATTTAGATGACCAGCCTTTTACTAATCCAGGTGAAGCTGTTAACGCTAAAGGTGTAAGTACTAAAGTTCAACCAGCTTATGTTACTAAAGATGATTTGAACAAAATGGAAAAAGATAGAGATTGGGTTAATAAAGCTCAGCCTGTTGCTCCAGTTCAAACTAATGTTAGTGCAGGTTTATCAAATTGGTTTTTACCAATGATCCATTTTGATAATGCTTCATCTAGAATTAAAGCAAACTACTATCCTCAATTGGATCATGTTGCAACTGTAATGAAGAAAAATCCTAGCATCAATGTTGTTGTTAAAGGTCATGCTTCTTCAACTGCATCTGTAAACTATAACTTAAACTTATCTTACAAGCGTGCTAAAGCAGCTATCAATCACTTAGTTACAAACTACGGAATTGATGCTAGCCGCCTTACATTAAGATATGATGGTGAAACTCAGCCTATCAGTGGTACTGACGGGAAAAACTTCATGAATCGTCGTGTTGAAGTTTCTGTAAAGACGGATGGATTAAGCTCTATGTCTTCTCCAAGATAGTAAGCATGCTCCATGTACACAACCGCAACGTTTAAAGTTAGTTGTTAAGAAACAGCTTCTCAGTATTCTGAGAAGCTGTTTCCTATTTAAAAGAGTATTTCAAAAGTTAATATTCTTTTAAATAGGAAACGGTTATTCTTAGGACTTGCTTTTCAAGCATGATAATTGTACCTTTGTAGTATATAATGAAGCAACTACAAAAAATAGGAATCATAAGCTGGACTATTTACTTTCTGTTTTCTATTACAGGAATTAGTGTTCAGCAGCTCTATTGTCACTGTTTAGACAAAGGGATAGTTGCTCCATTCTTTATGGAACATGATTGTAAAGATCATCATAAGACTAAAAAGGTAGCAAAAAAAAGCTGTTGTTCTAAAAAAGCAGTACAGGCAAATCAAAATAATCAGAATTGCTGTGATGCCAATACTCAATTCATAAAAGCAGATATTGCACATGGTGTAGTACCAAGCTTTAGTTTTATTGACTTTAATTCGAATTTGATCGGAATTTTCTCCTCAAAAATAATTACGCCTCAATTATATATTCCTAAAGATCAAATTACTTCTTTACAATATTATAGACCACCTCCAAAACCTTATGGTTTCTCTCTTCTAAAATTCATATCATCTTATTTATGTTAGAGTGAATGGAAAATTCAAAGACAATTTTCTATTTAATCATACTCTAATATCATAATTAATGAAATCACTAATTATAAAAAATTTATTGTTAATAACTTTCGTTGTTAACGCTTCTATTCTATTGGCTCAACCTGTTGCAGGAATGGTTGTTGATCAAAACCAAGAAATATTAATTGGCGCTACACTATACTGGCAAGGAACTGAGACAGGAACGACCACAGGAACCGATGGTTATTTCAAAATTGATAGAATCGAATCTACGACTATGCTTGTCATTAGTTATGTAGGTTTTAAGGCAGATACTATCCAAATTGATCCAGAAGACACAGAAATCCTTATTATTCTGTCGCTCGGTTCATTGGAAGAAGTTGAAATCACATCCAATCAAAGAGATCATTTTGCTTCAACACTCTCAACTATTAATATAGAAACTATAGGTGGAGGCGAATTAAAAAAAGCAGCTTGTTGCAATCTTTCAGAGAGTTTTGAAACGAATGGAGCAGTCAATGTTTATTACTCAGATGCGGTTACAGGAGCTAAAGAGATTGAAATGTTAGGGCTTCGTGGCGTATATTCTCAGATGATGCTAGAAAATCGACCAACAATGAGGGGATTAGGCTATACATTTGGTATGGAATATATTCCTGGAACTTGGGTTTCTAATATTTCAATAGCTAAAGGAGCTAGTAATGTGGTCAACGGCTATGAAGGGATAACTGGAAATATTAATATCGAATTGCTTAAACCTTTTGAAGCAGAACGCTTTTTTGTTAATGGTTATGCAAATCACGTTGGGCGATCAGAGCTAAATGTCCATCTCAATCACAAAATTAATAAAAAATGGAGTATAGGTACTCTTTTACATGGAAGCAGTTTCAATAATGAAGTGGATCACAATGAAGATCTATTTTTAGATACACCTAAAAAATCTAATCTAAATGGCTTAGTTCGAGCTTTTTATCGAGGAGATAAGATAAGAAGCCAGCTTAATATTCATGCATTAACCTCTAATCATCAAGGCGGTCAAATAGGTTTTAATAATGATCGGGATAACCTTTATGGTTTTGAATTATTTACGAAAAGGGTAGAAGTCTTTGCTAAAATGGGATATATCGGTTTTGAAAGCCCACATAGAAGTATTGGTTGGATTAATAATGCGACATGGCATGAGAATGATGGTCTTTTTGGAAAAAATGATTACGATGCTACGGAGCGTAATTTATATAGCAATTTGATTTTTCAGGATATTATTCAAACGACAGAACACGCCTATAAACTTGGTGCAAGCTATGTATTAGATGATTATAAGGAGGTTTATGATAATATTGATTATGGTCAAACCGAATCGGTTGTTGGTGTTTTTGGAGAATATACTTATACGCCACTCATTACACCTAATTCGTCAAAAAAATTAGGTATTCTAGCTGGATTAAGAGCGGATTATCATAATTTATATGGTCTATTTGTTATTCCTCGTTTAACGGTTAAATATAATTTTGATGAAAATACAGTAGTTCGTCTTAACACAGGTCGAGGCATAAAAACAGCTCGTATTCTTGCTGAAAATATTGGTGTTTTAGCTAGTTCACGTACCATCAATTTAACTGAAATATTACGACCAGAAGATGCTTGGAATATAGGGCTTAATTTTACAAAAAACACCACATTTTTGGATAAAGAACTGAGTTTAAGTGTAGATTTATACAATACTCGTTTCAATAATCAAGTCATTATTGATAGAGAAACTAGTACAAATGAGGTATTATTTTATAATTTGAAAGGGCGCTCTTTTTCTAATAACTTTTTAGCCTCAGTTATTTATAATATTTATCATCGAACAGAGCTGAAATTCGCTTATAAATACAACGATGTTCAAACAACTTATGAAGGCACATTACAGCAACAGCCTTTGATTGCGAAACATCGTGGTTTAGTTACTTTGGATTATAAAACGAAAGATAATACTTGGAAATTTCATACTACAGTCCAAATCGTAGGCCCACAGCGATTACCTAGAATGGTGCACGAAAATCACTCTATTGAAGGTCATGGTTCTCTTGCAGAATATCACAGAACAGGAATTACACCGATTTTTGCTACATTGAATGCACAAGTAACTAAAACTTATAAAGAATGGGAATTCTACCTTGGAGGAGAAAATTTAACTAATTATATGCAGCATCATCCTATTATTGGAGCTTCTGATCCTTTTAATCAAGATCCTGGTATTCCTAGTTTTGATGCATCACAAGTTTTTGCACCAGTGATGGGAGCAATGATTTATGGTGGTTTTAGATATACTTTAAAGTAAATTGTGGTATATATTTATCAAAAAACTATTGATCAGAGGCTTTTAAGTGAATCTGATCAATAGTTTTTTACATAATTCGTATTCTAATCGGAAATTTAAGTACAAGCGTATAAATTTTATCGCATACTTATCAGATGAATGAATTGCAGTTCTGAGTGTTTTAAGCTATAATTTTATCAGTTGGTATATAATACTCTAAGGTACGATTAGTATAATTCGTCTGATGATTGTTTAAGTGATTACTTTTGCTCAGTTACTTAGAATGTTTCATTAATAGTCATGTAAAAACCTCGTTGTTTTTTGCCTATTCCTCCTGCATCTTCTTCAAAGCCAACACCATAATCTATACGAATATTCACGCGTTGTTTTTTACTAAGTAAGATTCGTAAACCACCTCCCGCAGACCATTGAAAATCAGATAAACTGAAAGTATTATAATCACTGAAAACTTGTCCAGTACTTATAAAACCTACGATACCAAGATGCTTCCAAATTTTCCAAATTGGCTCAGAATCATCTTGCCAAAGCGGCAAACGATACTCTACATCGAATGCCATCAAATGTTTATCCAAATAAGTCCCATCATAATAACCACGCAATACTTTTTTTCCTCCCAAACGCTGATAACCAGTAAAAGGAATATCTCCAGATGAAAAAGTACCTGCGACTTGAGCGCGTAAAGCAAAAGTTTGATCTTTATGAAAATTGAAATACTTTCGAGCATCTAAACTAATTGTAGTAAACTGATAATCAGCACCTAGCCATTTTCGATGAAATAGATTTTTAAATTGGAAAAAGCCTCCTGTAAGTGGATTATTAATATTTGATCGAGTATCATAAAGCAGGTTTAAGCCAATTCCATAATATTGACCAATCATATTATTGGGCTGAATTTCAGAGGTAGTAAGTAAGACACTATCAGCCAAAATTTCAAAATTATTAGCATGATAAATATTCAGAGCTAAGCCCATATACCAGCCTTTTGCAATCTTTTTATTAACTTCTAATCTTGAATTAAACACATTAATTTTATAATTCAAAAAATTCAGAGTATCTGGTATAATTGATCCATTACTATATTCTATGATGAGATTACTGGCATCACTTCCCAATCCATAGTGCCGATCTACCCAGTTTTGGTATTCAATGTTACCTGTAATGTAATAATTTTCGTTTCTATCAAAAAGTTGCCATGTTGTTTCTGTCGAGAATTGACGCTTGACGGAATAAGTTATGCCTATTTTTACTTGTGAAGGACGACTAACGCCCATATCCTTGAAAGCATCAAAAGAAACTTGGCTAAAAGCACCAAATTTAAAGCCCGTCTCAGGAGAAGATGCAACAATCGGAATACCAGATATATTAATATTTTTGCTTGAATCTGCTTGAGCTATAGAAAAAATAGGTTGGCATAACATACCTAATAGTAAAAGAAAAAAGCGATAATTATTCATTTTGATTATTTTGCTTGGACATTATAATAAGCGTTCCTTTGTGAGTTGTATGGTTTTGATTGTTCCATCAGGTAATTTTAATTTGATTGGAATTTCCTTTATTTCTTTAGGATATAGGCGACCTAATTTTCTTATTTTGCAATAATCACCCGTAGAAACATTTTCAAAATTTTGATCTCCAACTTGAATAACTTGGCTTCCAAAAGGAATTTTTGCTCGTTGAATTGGTGAGTTTTCATAATAAAAAACAATTTCTAACTTATTTTTATTCAATGTGTAACCCCATCCTTCAGAAACGAAAGTGGATTTTGGGCGTTTTTCGGTAGGTTCTAATATTAATTTATTGGTTTTCCAGTTAATGGTAGTTTTGAAGTATTTCAAGAAACCATTGCCAACTAAATTAGAGGATCTTTTAGCAAAATCAATAAAAGTAGTATCTAATTCAAGCGTACCGAGTTTGAAATTTTCAATTAAAACTTTGTAGGTTGTATCTGTAACTGTTCCAAAAATACCCGAAGCTGTAACGCCATATCCTTTTATAGCAGCAATGCTGTCATGCTCAAAATCAACGTTTTTGAACGATTTAGAGCGTTTTAGACCGATACTTCCTGTTTTTCCTGTATCAAGAGAGGCTTTTACTTTTTTCCCAAAAACCGAAAAATAAAGTTTTGGCGTTGCTTGCCCTCTATGTGTAAATGGAATTTCAAACCTTTTTTCTCCAATGTTAATATTACTTTCATTATCAGTGAACTGTAAGGTTTTCTTTTTAAAATCAATTTGCCAAATCGCGAATTTCATTAGATTAGCGCCAATTAACCCATCAATTTCAGCCCCCAAACAGCCCAAATCTACAGAAGCATTAAAATCCATAATGGCTGTTCCAATATCTTGAAAATTAATGCCTCCGATTTCAACCTGATCTAGTTTAGTAAAAGGAGTGACGCGACGAACATCCGTTGCACTACCAACTTTACTTTTCGCTTTGATTTCGAGATTTAGTTCCTTTGCTAATTTGGGAGAAATGACTGTGACAGCGCCAGAGTCAAACATAAACTTATAAGTCTTTGAAGAATTATTAATCTTTGCCTCTACGATAATCCAATTTCGATTGCTTTCAAAAGGAATAATTTTATTAAAGTTGATTTGTTCTACACTACCGTTTGTTAATAACTTGGAAAGTTTGCTAGTTTGACAACTTGTAATTATTAAAAAGAAAAAAAGAAGCAGCAAGGAATATCTAACCTTCATCATTTTATAATTTATTAAGCTTACTATTTCAATAGTGAGTATTATTAAACCAATTGCCCAATCGCTTGATTAACGACAATTCCGAACGTTACGGCTACATTTAAACAAGGTGTATGACCTAATGCTGGAATATAAATATTCTGATCGACGAGTGGCAAAGCTTCTGGATCTAAACCTTGTTTTTCACTTCCCAAAATGATTAAATCATTGGCTTGAAACTTAAAGTCAGATAGGTGATTTGCATTTTTATCTAGTAAAGTTGCTACTTTTCTACCTGAATAATTCTTTAAAAAATCTTGAATATCTGGAATTTTTATAATCTCAATAAATTCAATCGCGCCTGCGGTCCATACTCGCGCCAAATGATTCATATCTGCTCGCGAAGTCTTATTGTTGGGCGGATCTAATAGCCCATTTTTATCATAAATATAAATCGATTTCAATCCGTAAAATTCAGCACTCCGAATCATCGAAGACATATTAGGACGATATTGAGGTGCGTATAATAAGGCATTAACTATATTTTCTTGTGCCATTTTAGTGTTTTAATCTATTGAATTAGAAGTGTTTATGGAATTAGTTTTTTCCTTGTTGTTGTTTGCGAGCGTTTTGCTGTTGTGTAATAACGCTATTGAAGAACTTAATCCCACGACCAGGCATTTCACAAATTGCCACGTTTTTGTTATCTTCTTTAAACACTAAATACGTACAACCTTTTTGAAAAAAGACCTCTGCTTCAGCAACAATATCGCCATTTGACAAGAAGCTGATATAAGCAAAACCTTCTTTACAAGTTGGATTTGGTGGCTTAACTGTCGATAACAAACTCACTGCAAGTCCTTTGGCATTTTTAGGTTCATTAATGTTAAGAGAAAAATCAAGTTGATAGAAAATCAAGTCGATATAATCACATTTTTCCACAATTTCTTTGGCTTTTTCAATTGGCAAAAGCGGTAAAGAGCCTGTATCTGCCTTAATTACAGGTGCTGGAGCTGGTTCGGCAGCAGCGGCAGCAGGTTGAACATCTGCTTGTGGCGTATTATTGTTAGCAGATCCGTCTTGACAGTTCATCAGCGTAAGGCAAAAAAAGATAATAGTAAAAAGTCCTCGCATGATTAATTTGTTTTATGTGTGAAGATTTATTCCTTTCAAAGGTAATGATTTTTCAAATTACATTTATTGAATGCTGCAAAACGCATGAATTTTTCAAAATAAATGTAAGAATAGCTTATGTTTGACCGTTTTTGTAAAGAGGATTGTAGAAATTTGATAAAAGATTTAGAAGATGATGTTATTTTATAAACGTTACAATAAAACTTTAAATTTCATCTTTCTACATTGATTTTTGGTGAAGACCACAACAAGATAAATAATAATAATGAAAAAAATTACAATCACTTTTATCATACTTTTTGTGACTGTTAGTATCTTTGCGCAAGATAACACACTCTCAAAATTTGGAGATCTTTGTACTGCTTGCAACAACAATACGGCTGATTATGCTCGCTCTGGTTGTCGAACATTTACAGATCTTTGTGACGTATTAACGGCTGATAAAGAAGTATTTATAGAAAAAGAAGGCAAAAAAATTAAGCGAGTAGCTTTTGCTTATCAAAATGATGGACAGTTAGAATATGGCGTAAAAGCAGCGATCTCTTTTGTTAATAAAAAAGGGAAAGTTGTACAGTCATTTGATGATGGTAATATGTTGATCATGAGCAAAGATGGACGAATTACTCGTTCGGTTTCTACTAAAATGACGAATCCTTCTTTATTAAAATTAGAGCAAGGCGAAACTGTATTATTTGTTTTTGCAACAGGTTTACCTTATAAAAAACGTGATAAACTCAAAGTGAAAATCAATATTTCAAAGCTAGATACTTCAACTAGACAAGAAAAAGTTTTCAAAGAGATGAATGCTAAAATTTAGTAAGGTAGACGGAAATTCATTTACGAATTTCCGTCTATTTTTATTTTTATAATTTGCCAGCCAGAACGCTTGTCTTTTTTATCTGTTCGACTTGTCCATTTGGATGAACTAATTCAACAACTACAATATAGATTCCCATTCTTGCTTTGGTTTGATCGTCAGTCGAGCCATCCCATTTGAGTGTGCCACTCGTGCCGAGTAATTCATTGCGAATAAGCAAACGCACCAAACGACCATTTGCATCATAAATTGAAACATTAGCCACTAAATCAGGCACGTCTAATTCATAATTGATCAATAAAAAATCATCAAAACCATCATCGTCAGGGGAGAAGGTATTTTTAGTGAAACTGATTTTATCATCAACCGAAGCCGCATTTTCTAAAAATTGAGAATTGATTTGACTAGGTGTTGCATAACCAACCGTCGAAGCCGCTGAATGCCAATTATTCGGATCTTGCGTTGTTGTATTGAAATTAATTCGCTCTAGCGAAACACCTTCTTTATTAGTTAATAAAGGATGATGCCAATCCGCAGAATATTCCAATTGATCAATGATTAGACCATTTGAAACTAGAATCACACCACCTTGATTATCTGGAAAAGAAGGTAAATCATTAGCTACAAATAGATTTGAAGGCACATCAATCAAATTATTTATATAACGATTTTGAATTTCATTGATATTTTCGGAGATGGTTAAATACGTTTTTGGAAAAAATAGATAATCATTTTTGATCAATTCAAAAGCCGCTAAAACACCATTTTCAGTATTACCAATTGTCAGATCACCAAGATTTAATACTTTATCAGACGAATTGTATAATTCAATAAAATCTACTCCGCCCGAAGCTGGATTAAATAGAATTTCATTAATTAAAATATCTCCTTCTTCGATGGATTTAGGTGTCGCAAATTCTAGTGTCATTGGCGTGACTAATGGCGTTCCTTGACAATCAGTTAGCGTACTTTGAATAGAAATTGTATAAGATTGATCGTTTTGGAAAGTACCATTGAGTGTTAAAATGACCGATTTATAATCTAATGAATTAATTTCCACATTCAAAACCGACAAAGCATTCGAGATTTGATATTGATTAATATCTTCGGCAATAATTGGATTAAGTGCTTTATTAAAAAAGATTTCAATTTGATTGGTTGTGATTGGAAAAACGTGCAAAGGAATAGGAGAGGAGCTGATTTGCATTGTTTCAGCAATCGAATTTTCTTGTCCTGGTGTGCCGCCAATCAAAGCAAGCGTAGCGCTCCAATTCGAAATATCATCACAATATTGGTTTATATTTTTCATTTCTAAAGAAAAACCACCATCATCTTTATTATTATCCTGATACCACGAAGATTGATAATTGACAAAATGGATCAATTCATCTTCGGTGCTTATCAGTTGTAAATTATCACTCAAGTTGCCCAAAGCAGGCAAAATTTGGAGCGGCAAAGTAAAACCATAAGAATTATAATTGCTTGCTTGACCTGTTTCATACAAAATGACATATTGATTAGGCAAAAGAACAAAATAAGGCAAAACGATTTCCGTATTTTTTGTAGCAAATATAAAATCTTGTAAATCAATTGCCTTGTTGCTTCGGTTATATAATTCAATAAATTCGAGTTCGGGCAAACCCATCGAAGGGCTTGGTTTACTGAAAATTTCAGTGATTAATATATCATATCGCTCGGCAATTCCTGTTTGGTAAAAAACAAAAGTTTCATCTGAGGCATTCATCGCATTGCCCGAACAATCTTCGATATTTTCTAGAGTTAGTTGATAAGTTGTGGCATTTTGGAAAGTTGTCGAAAAAGTTAATTGAACCTGTTGAGGAGCGATTATTGAGACATTGGAAGCCGTTCCGATCAGGTTTATTTCGTAATTAGCAGGATTTAAAGCGGTATTTTCGTCGAATATTTCATCAAAAAAAACATCAATAACTTGATCCGAAATAGGAACTATTGCTGTCACTCTTGGAGCTTGGGTGTCGGGCGTATTATCAAAAACAGAATTTTGCTGCCCTGGAGTTCCGCCGTTTGAAGCGTTCGAGGCTTGCCAATTATCAGCATCAATACATAATAAAGTAGGATTTTTCAGTTCTAAACTATAACCACCATTACTTTTATTCTGGTCTCCATACCAACTTGAAGTATAAGAGACGGCATGAATTTCATCGCCATTCGTATTCTCAATTTTTAAATCATCGCCATTATTTGCCAAAGCAGAAAAATTATTCAAACCAATCACATTTCCAAAATTGGTCAGCATTCCTATATCATCCGCATCGCACAAAATCACATAATTGCCAGCTAAAAACGTAAAATTAGGTAAAGGAAAAGCCACTGAACTATTATGAAAAATAAGGCTTCCAAGCTGAATTGCCTTATTACTATTATTAAATAACTCTACAAATTCTACTTCTGGCAAGCCAACCGAAGGCGAAGGATCTGCCAATATTTCATTAATTAATACATCGCCTACTTGAGCCATTTGAAGATTAATGAACGTGAAGTTTTTGCTTGTAGTTGTTAAAGTATTTCCATTTACATCAGCAACATTTGAAACGGTCAGCGTATAATTTTGACCATCGGAAAGGCTATTATTAAAAGTAAGATGTACCAAAGAAGGATCAGAAATATCCAAGGAAAAATTGCTAGGATTACCAATATTCGATAAATTAAAATCAGTACTTTGAAGGCTATTAATATCTAATGCTTCATTAAATTTTACATTAATTTGATTAGCATTTACGACCCAAACACTATCCAAAATGGGTGGAGCAGTATCAACAAAAAGCGGCTGAATAATAAAACTATCTAAGAAAAACTTATCTTTTCGACTAGTCGTATAATCACAATCAATACCGAAATAATTGCCTGTGCTAAAAGTATTATCTGTGAAAGTACCCTCTAAAGTTAAGTTATTTCCTCCTGTATAATCTGTGAAAAGCGTCCAGTTTCCAGCATTATCTCTTATAATTCTGACGCGAGCTTGTGCAGGATCAATCGCTACTGTTGCATCCGTTCCCCGAAAAAGTAGCGTTTTTGTTGAGCCAGATTGTCGATAAATTTCGATGGCATCTTGTGCATTTCCTTCTCCTAATTGTAAAAAATAACCATTCAGACTAGCTGAAAAATCATTATTATCAGCCGTTAAATAAACACGTAGCTGATTGGAAGCACTTGGCGCAAATTCGAGGCGAAAGGAAAATTCCCAAATTGTACTATCTGCAATAGCAACAGGCGTATAAAGTTGAGCCGAACCGCCAGCGACATCATTTAATTGCAATTCATTATTCGCATTAACAATAAAAATGCTTGTAGAACCTAACCAAGTAGGATTATTTGTGAAATCTCCATCACTAAAATCGTCTTGAAAAACTTGTGCAGATAGGAAAATAGGAAAAAATAAGATGAAAAATAACGTGTATTTGGACATAATAATTCGATTATAGCATTGGATAATTCTTTGTGATAATCTGCCAAATTACGTTATGTGATTGATAAAATGAAAGCAATGAAGTAATTACTTTAATTATTTTTTCTTCTTCTTTTCTTTTCTAAAATCATAAATGTCATAACCGCCTTTTCCGCCATTTCTATTTTGATAATAAATTAAGAAAACAGTTTTAAGTAAGTTGCCGTTGTACAAGTCTATTATATAAAACCCTGTCGATTTCAAAAATCGACAGGGTTTTATGATTAATTCTTTATAAAAAATATGATTTTTAATCGTTTTTAACACGGTTTGCCTCATCTGATGCAGCAGTTTTTCTTCGTCTATTTGGCTTAACTTTATTATTACCAAAACTATAAGAAAACGATACAAATACTTTACGGCTTTCCCATTTGTTATTGATCTGTGCATCGACATTGCCTTGCTTGATCGTACCACCAAAACGTTGTGTATTGAAAATATCATTCACATTAAAACTGATTTGTCCTTTGCCTTCCAAAACCTTCATATTCAAACCAGCATCAACGCCCCAGCGTCCATCCATGTCGATAATTCCGTAGTTCATTGGCGATTGATAATTAGCTGAAAGTTCAGCTCTAACCCCTTTCTTAATGGTGAAGTTATTACTCAAATAAGCGTTTCCAGCCCATGAAGCGCGATCAATTACCGAAGCATCCGTGTATTCAGAATAGAATTTATTGTAAAAGCCTGTTAAATTTACGCGCATCATCCACCATTTTGTGACTGGAATTGGCGTAGATAAATTGATACTAAAATTATCAAATTGCGCTAAATTTTCTTCTGTTTGAAAAGTCACTTTTAATGAATCATCTTGACGAATGATTTCTGTCATTGCATCGTTTGTATGACTATAACTAACCGTTAAATAAGCCGCATTCATAAAACCATAAGTCAATGAAAATGAATTAGTCAATTGTGGACGCAATAATGGATTTCCGCGCTCAAATGTATATTGATCCAAAAAGAAAACAAATGGATTAAGATCTTGGTAAGTCGGACGATCAATTCTTCGGCTATATGACGCATTGAAACTATGATTTTTGCCCAATTGATGAGACAAGCTAATACTTGGAAAAAAGTTAAGATAACCTCTTGATACTGATGTGTCAAGCGTAACCGATTCGCCTAAAGAGTTCGTATATTCTGCTCTTAAACCACCTTGTACACTGACTTTTCCAATCGTTGTATTAAAGTTGGCATAAGCAGCGTGAATGTCTTCTTGATAAACAAAATTATTAGATTGTGAACTATCAACAAGCCAATTATTATTTTCTTGATTGTAAAAAATAACCTCGTTATCGGTTTTTACAAAACTACTTTTTGCACCAAACTCTAAGTTCGTTTTTTCATTAATTGGGTGCGTATAATCTAACTTTAATGCTTGAATCGTGACATCCGAACGATTGTTACTCATCAATGGATTATTATCGACAACTTCCGAAGCATCATTCAAAAAGATATTAAAATAATCGGTGTTACTCTTATTATTAAATTGAGAATAATCAGCGTCGAAGGTCAAGGTTTTTCCTTTTCCAAAATCATGTTTAACATTAGCGTTCAAAGTGTTGGAATTCCAAGTGTTTTCGCCTTCACTTCCAGCTTGCACTTTAGAAAAATTATTCGGATTATAACCTGAAATTTCCGTCATACTTCGATCTTGATCATTCAAATTATTCCACGTTCCGAAACGCCCATTTGCCAAAACGCCAACCGTCGTTTTATCGGTAACGAAGAAATCTGCGCCAACTTGAAAACGATGGCTATTACCAAAATTAGACTGCTCATTGATCTGTTTAAAAATAGTTAATTCATCATTAAACGTGATATTTCTTTGTAAAGAAATGCTATTCCAACCTTCACTTGTCCAATAATTATAACTACCAAAAACATTAAATTTCTTTTGGCGATAATTCAATCTCAAATTAGAATTGGCTTTGTGAAAAGGCCCAAAATCACCATTATATAAACCTAAACCACCGCCCAAACGGATGTTTCCATTAAAACCTAAACTCTGGTCTTTCTTCAATTTTATATTAATAATACCTGCGTTTCCTGCTGCATCAAATTTAGCGGAAGGATTATTAATAATCTCAATGCTTTCAATACTAGAAGCAGGCATATTTTCAAGCATTCGTGCGACTTCTTCTGTTGAAAGATAACTTTGCTTTCCGTCGATTTGCACTAAAACGCCCTGTCGTCCTTTCAAAGTGATATTATTATCATTGTCAACAATCACGCCTGGGGATTTTCGCAAAACTTCGAGCGCATTATTTCCAGCCATTACTGCGCTGTTTGCTACATTGACCACTAATTTATTTGCACGCATTTCGATGAATGGCTTTTCGGCAGTTACAGTCAATTCGCCCACATTTACACCGCTTTCGGTTAATGTGATCATTGGGATTTTGATATTCTGTTGATTGGCGTTGATCGCAAAAGGCGCAGAATAAGCATCTGAATACCCCATCATCGCAGCAGATAAAATGTATTCTCCATCTGCAATTCGCTCGAAAGCATATTGACCAGTCGAATCAGTAATTGTGCCTTTTGCCAAAGCGGAATCCTTAGCGTTTAGTAGTAAGACGTTCACATAATCAAGTGATACGTTTTTAGTATTTTGAATTTTTCCTGAAATTGTCCCTTTTTGAGCAAAGGCATTGGTCAAAAATACGAGCATTAAAGAACAACTTAATAAATAATTTTTCATAGTAATTTTAGTTATTGGATTTTTTTATCTGTTATTAAAGTAATTAGGACAAGCTTTTCAGTAGTGATTGATTGACGCTTTTTTTTGAAAATTTGTTACACGCATTTTTAATAATTAATAATATAGGATTCGTTATTTTTTCTAGGTGAAGAGACAAGAAGTTGAATCAAACGTTGCAGCTAATATTTCAATTAACGACCAGATGAAGCAAACATCGGATCAAAAACAAAAAGTCTTAGACTAATGCCAATGAACAGTAGATTTTTTGTGATACCTATAAAAGATGAGATGTGATAATCATTTGACCTTGAATATTTCGTTAGATAAGTATTTTTTCTTATCAGTTAAGAGTAGGAATCTAAATTAGGAAGGAAGAACTTTCTTGATGTAAAAAATAATAAAAGCATCAGACAATTTGAAAGTGTCTGATGCCTAGGTTTTTAAGATTTTTTGTATTGAAAATTATGAATCTTAACAGATTATATCTTGAATGTCGAAGAGATTATTTATTTTCTTGTCCCTTAATTAAAATTTATCTGATAGTTATCTATCAAAATTCTATCTCGCTATTTTTTTGATCAAATTCGCCCAAAATGGCAAATTATTTTTAGAAATTTGATAATAAGGCTTGCTAGTCGCGCCAAAACCTTTATAAAATCTTGCAATAGATTCCACGCTTGAACCTTCAAAATCAAGCGTCATATGTTTACCCGAATTACTTTGAATCAGCAAGTCAATTAATAAATGCATAGAATTTCGTTCTCTTCCTAGAGGCGTTGTACTTGAAAAAAGAAAAACCATTCTATGATGAGAAATTGTTAAAAAAGCACTCGCGAGCGGTTCGCCTTCTTTGGTTTGAATAGTAGAGATAAAACCACGACCCCGATGAAGTGCATTATAAATTATTCGATGCCCTGCATGATAATGTTCTTCTTTAAAGCCTTTAATTTTACTACCTTGATATTTTTTATATTGCTCCATGAGCTTCTCAGGCTTAACATTTCCACCAATAACATTTTTAAATTTCTTAGCTTTCTTTATACTTCGCTTGTGATTTTTAGAATAGTTTTTTTCTAAAATATCGTAATCTTGATTAAGATTCAAGGTTAAATTAGTGCGTGGATTAATATCAAAACCAGCTAATTTATCAATTTTATTGCGTTCATTCAGATGTAAGATAATTTTTTTATACTCGTCGGGAATAGCTTCAATAAAATATTGTATGCGTTTTTGCGAAAGCATATTAACCGAATACAGCCCTAGTTGTTGAGCAAGAAAAGGCTGATAAATTTGTTTAATTCCTAAAAATTTATCATTCCAAACCAACGGAAAAACAGATTCATAATCACCTTCGACCAAGCCATCCCAGTTTTCAGACACATTATCCAAATACCAAGTATAGCCATAAACATTGCCATTTGTAGCATAATGCACACAGCTATCCCATTTATTCTTATCTATATCTTCGCGCTTGATGTATCTGATTTTCATAAAGGTATTAATAAAATTTACGGTAGAAAGTTGGCGCGAAGCTACTATTTTAATAAAGATTAATAAAAAACCAGCCGATCTAATTTTATGATAATCAATTATCAATCACTTCAAACTCTACTCTTCTATTTTCTTGCCTGCCTTCATCCGTTTTATTTGTTGCGATAGGTCGAAATTTGCCATAACCTTTAAAGTCTAATCGGCTGCTGTCAATTCCTTTATCAATCAACCAAGCATAAACCGACAAAGCGCGAGATTCTGATAATAATAAATTATAATCTTTGCTGCCTCTATTGTCTGTATGACCATTGATCCGAACTTTTAATGCAGGATATTGGATCAAAAGATGATACAAGCGAAGGAGTTCAGGCTCAGAGGTTTCTTTTAAAGTTGCTTTATCAAAATCAAAATAAATGTCTTCCAAAATCACAATATCCCCAACTTGAGGGCGGTTATCTGCGGATTCATTGACTTCTATTTCTTCCAAATCCACATAATTATGATCATCAATCACGACGGGTTCGCCTTCATTAATGCAAGCACAAGTACCATCTGGACGACGCAATCCGACACAAACCGCATCAATATAATAGTAAGAGTCATAACGATCAAAATCCGCTGTACTCGTATCTCCGATGCTTAAAGTATCTGTATTTTCATTATCATAAAAATTACCTAACATAAAAAAACGCTCGCCTCCTCGGGCGGTATAATCAATTTTGAGTTGAACCCACCGTTTTTTATTAGTTAAAAAAGTACTATCAGATTGATAAATGGGAATAAAATCGACATTGGTAATATTAGAGAATTGCTTACTTCTGTAAAGCGTATCTATAAACGCTACGCCAACCGAACGAACCGCAACACCTGCTGTATCCGCTAAACTCACCCAAAAATTAACATGATAAACCTTCCCTGAATCTAAAGGTTGAGTTAATTGAGTGAGCATATATTCCCGATAATCTCTATCATAAAAAGTATAAAAACCAGCATAAGCAATGCCGTCTATCGTGTTTTGATGCCCAAAAAAGTTAGTTGGAGTTTGTACAATAGGAGATTCGTGCCTTAATACACAATTAGAATAATAATCGGTTGTGCCTTTGGTTGGAGTGATCCAATCTTGCACACAGTAAAACATACTATAAACCGACGGACAGCAAGCACTTTCTTCAAAACCAGGATTGGAAATAAGGTTTTGCGTATAAGTGATTGAAGCCATGCTAAGTATAAAAATGAAAGTTGTTATCCATTTCATGATCTTTGGTTCTGATTTGAGTTAATTTTTATCATTTAATAAACGCTGAATTAATACTTTCGATACAAAAAACGCCTACCAAATAGTTTTTGGTATTAGAAAAGACGCAATAATTATCATCTGTAAATATTTTTATATATAAATAACAAATATTTTATGTAAAAATTGATGAATAACTATTACTTTAGATAGTATGAAATCGAGTAAATTATTGATTAGTTATTGCCTTGTCTTATTTCTTTTGGGTTGTCATTCGACCAAAGAGTTAGTGAAAAAAGATGTCTATCCACAAAGTGCGAAAGCCACAAATCAGATCGAAAAATCTAAGCTTTTTTCAAAATCATTCACAGGTTTTACTTTATACGATCCTACAACAAAAAAAACATTAGAAGGCATTTTAGATGATATGTATTTTACGCCTGCTTCGACCACCAAGATTTTAACCTGTTATACTGCCTTGAACGTTTTAGGTGATTCTTTACCTGCGATTCGTTATGTAATTGATGATAATCGACTAATTTTTTGGGGAACAGGTGATCCAAGTTTACTCAATCCTAATTTAGGAAATAATAAGAAAGTCATTGATTTTCTAAAATCGAGAAAAGAAAAACTATATTACGCGCCTCAATTGGTTGATGCAAGATTTGGTGCAGGCTGGGCTTGGGACGATTATAATTATGGTTTTATGCTCGAAAAAGACGATTTTCCTTTATATGGAAATAAAACACACTGGAAATTTAAACGAGGGCGAAAAAAACCAACTTGCACGCCTAGCTATTTTAATTCATCAGTAGAAGAAGTAGAAACACTGGGTAACGGACGTATCGCTAGAGCTGAACATGAGAATATTTTTAAATTTAAAAATTCAAGTAGCTTATCTGCTCGAAGTTCCACTATACCAATGAAAACCAGTGCGATTTTAACACAAAAACTCTTATCTAATTTATTGAAACGACCTGTTCATTTGTATAATTATTCAAGCAAACTGAATAAACGCAAGGATGTAAAAACAATTTATAGTACGAGTTTAGATGAAGCTTTGCGCAAAATGATGCAGCCGAGCGATAATTTTTTAGCTGAACAATTGCTTTTAATGGCTTCTTATGAATTGTTTAATGTATTTAATACCAAAAAAATCATTGCCCATGCTAAGAAGAAATTCTTTAAAAAAACACCTGACGTATTAGTTTGGCGAGATGGTTCTGGGATTTCAAGATACAATTTATTCACGCCGCGCTCTTTGGTTTATTTATTGGATCATATGCGAAAAGATTATGGCGAAGCGCGTTTATTAAAAATATTCCCAGCAGGAGGTGAATCAGGAACGATCAAAAAATGGTACAAAAGCGATACAACAACACCTTATGTTTATGCAAAAACAGGAACATTGAGTAATAAACATTGTTTGAGTGGCTATATCAAAACCAAATCAGGAAAAACGCTGATTTTTTCATTTATGCATAATAATTATATCACAGGAAGCTCGCCATTGAAAAAGGAAATGACTAAAGTTTTAGAACTTATTCGAGAGCAGTATTAAGTTGTCATAACTAGTTGTTTCTTATAACTGTTGATCTCCTTAATTTCTTCTTTCGGGGATTAAGGAGATCAAAATGTTATAAAAACTTATGATTAATATAACTATTCAGTATATGCGAATTAAGAGTTGAATAAAATTAATAAATCTTGATTATTAAATGATTATATATTTAAATAATTATAAACTAAATGGAGGAATAACAATTTTATAATAAAAAAGGCTTAAATCTGGTAATTCATATTAAAAATAGCTTTTTTAATTGTCATATTTTAAAAATGACAATTTGTATTTTATTGATAATCATTTTCAATTCTCAATTTTCAACTTTTAATTTGCATAGTATCTAAAATTTAGTTATTCAATTGGTTCTTCTTTCTTAGGGCGCTTTTTGGAGTCTTTCATATTTTTCTTTAGTATTCTCCGAATAGCTGCAATTATTAAAATCAATAAAGCTCCACCTAGTACCAGCAGTAGTATTGCAGCAGCATTAGCACCTGAGCAAGATAAATTGCATGCAAGAAACAACGTAAGAGCTCCTATTATCAAAAGCGCTATTATAAGAAAGATAATTTTCCCTATTGCTTCACCTTTAGAGCTTTTTTTCCATGATCTTTTTAGAGGCTTAACCCATTTTCGATTTAACTTTTTAAATTTGTTTATTACGCGACCACGCCAGCTTTTTTTAGCAACAGGAGCAGCATTCGGTGCATAAGATGTAAGTTGTGCATACGAATTTGTTTTCTGAGTAGCGGTTTCTAAAGTCGTTTCATGAGTAAGCTGGCTATCAAATACCAGAATCATTAAGAAACCAACAAGAATAAGTACGGCATCCATACTCTTCCTTTTTAAATAAGTAGATTTAAAAATGCCTTTTGAAGCGTACTTAATTGGATAAAATATCATTGATAAAACAGCAATAGGTATTAAGATATACATATATTCTAATGGAATAACAATTCCCTCGAAATATAAAATATTAGCGAAAAGATAAGCTATAGCAGATAAAGCGAAGCCACTAACAATAATAATAATTTGGCTAGTTAAAGGATTATTAGCCGCCCATTTTGAAAGATTTTTCATGGCTATATTGTTTTTTGTGAATAAAGATTTTAATGATTACTCTACAAAAGTAAGCGCGAAATGAAGCGGTTTTTAAGTGATATTCGTCAATGAGAAAAATAAAATAATTAATATCTAATTATTTATGTCCTATTTTGGGAATAGAAATAGCTTTTACGCTAAAGAAATGAATCTGAATCAAATAATTTTACATTTCTAATTCACAGACTTCGTTATCTGTTGTTAATATTATACCAAAATCACCTTGAATTGTAATAGTATTTTCTCCATCACTAATTGTTGTTTCCAGTTTTCCTTTGATAATTTCATCGGGTTTTGTTCCCCAGCTTTCGAGTGTGAGTGTACCAGATTGTACGGTTTGATAGCGATGCCAATCCGAAATATGTTGAGCAGCAAGATCATCGAAATAAAATTGATTAACTAAAGCAACAATACCAACATGAGCTTTTTCACGCTTTTCTGCAATGCCTTGAAGCTCGAAAGTACCTAAAGTATCGCCTCGCTGAAATCCTAAAATAAGCTCGCCAGCCAAAGAATCATTAGGCATATCCACTAGATTTTCGGTGAATGTAAGTATCGTTCGATTAGCCTCACAACTGACTTTAATTATTGGCTGTGCATCGGATCGGATCATGCCGTTAACCTCACTCTTTATTTTAAAATTAAAATAAGAATCCGTAATTTCTTCTGAAACTTGAGCATCACAACCCAATAAAAATAAACAACAAGCTAATAGGAAAAATCTCATGATTAATTATTTTGGTAATGTTCCATCATTTTAAAGAATGACAATACGCAATTTATTTTTTAACGAACTTCCTCAGAAAGCACGAAACGATACGCACTATAATTCACATAAAACATGGTTCAGACTGGATATTTTGCATTAAAAATAACTAAATCTTGATTAGGATCTTCTAATTCCTTTAGTTTTTTAATCGTTTCGGTTTCCGTTATCATTCGTTATCATTAGATGGGTCTTAGTTTGAAATGGTTTAATCCGCTCTAAACTGTAACGAACGCTTTCTATTGCAAAAATACAGTTCTCGTTTTTAAAAGGCTTATTTTTGAATAGAAATAATATTTCATCAATTCATAAAACTAGGATTTTGAACCGACAAATATTAAAACTAGCGATTCCGAATATCATTAGTAATTTATCTATTCCTTTATTATCCTCGGTTGATATGGCTTTGATGGGACGACAAGAAAGTGCCATTTATATCGGTGCTGTGGCTCTAGGTGCGGTAATTTTTAATTTTATTTATTGGAGTTTTGCATTTTTAAGAATGGGAACAACAGGATTAACAGCTCAAGCTTATGGTAAAAAAGATGCTACTCAAATGATTAATATTTTGGGTCGCGCTTTAGCATTGGCTTTAATTGGAGCGATTTTATTAATAGTTTTGCAAATTCTGATTGGTCAAATGAGCGTTTATTTATTGGGCGCAAGTAATGAAGTGGAAACCATTGCACAAGAATATTTCTATATTCGAATTTGGGCAGCTCCAGCTACTTTGTGCTTATACGTCTTAATGGGCTGGTTTTTTGGTATGCAAAATTCGATTTATCCACTAATTCTCACGATTTTTATTAATATAATCAATATTGTTTGTAATGTTTATTTTGTGAATTATTTAGGTATGAAAGCGAGTGGAGTGGCATTGGGAACAGTCATTGCGCAGTATTCGGGATTTGTTTTAGGTTTAGGTTTGTTTTGGTATAAATATAGCTATTTAATCGCCAGTTTTCAGCGACAAGCTATTTTGGAATGGCAATCCTTCAAGGCATTCATGGCACTGAATAGTGATATTTTTATTAGGCCATTTTGTTTGGTTTTCGCATTAGCCTTTTTTGAAAATCAATCTGCTATTTTGGGCGATTTGACTTTGGCAGCCAATGGTATTTTATTACAATTGATACTTTGGGTTTCTTATGGTGTTGATGGATTTGCTTATGCTTCGGAGAGCTTGATTGGGAAATATCATGGAGCAAAGGAACAAAAAGAATTAGACAAAGCGATAAAGTATTCTTTCTATTGGGGCATGGGATTAGCGATTGTTTATAGTTTACTTTATGCCCTTTTGGGCGAAAATTTATTATATATTTTCACTAATCAAGAAGAAATTGTTTTAATGGCAATGCCATTTTTAATTTGGGTTATTATTTTTCCGATCATTAGTACACCTGCTTATATTTGGGATGGAATTTATATAGGAATGACCGCTTCAAAAGCGATGCGAAATACGATGGTTGGCGCATTGGCAATTTACTTAACCTTCTTTTTTTTACAATATAAATTTACGAATTGGGGAAATGATGGTTTATGGGCTTCTTTAATCCTGTTATTGATCAGTAGAGGATTAATGCAATGGAAATGGTATAGAGAAAAAATGAAGGTATAATCTAATAGACTTTATTCAAACAAAAAGGTCAAATACATTTAACTGCATTTGACCTTTTGAAAAATATTTAGACTAGAATTGAAATAGCTTATGCTAAGTTCATTCTAATAAAGCCAGTTACTTTAGCTCCTTTATCAACAGATGCTAAATACTTTTTTACAGTAGATTTGCTATCTTTTACATAAGGCTGATTCATCAATGTTTTCTCTTTAAAGAAAGACTTATTGACTCTACCTCTTACGATATTTTCAATCATTTTTTCAGGCTTATCAGGCATTTCTTTGCGAGTGATATCCAATTGAAGAGCAATCTCTTTGTCGATTTCACCTTGATCAAGATCCTCTTTATCCACAGCGATAGGAGATAATGCAGCAATTTGCATTGCCATATTTCTACCAGCTACAGCTAATTCATCACTTGCTTTATCAATACCAATCAAAACACCTACCTTATTACCAGCATGAATATAAGCGACTACTTGAGCTGCTTCTAAACGTTGATATTTTTTCACTTCGATTTTTTCACCAATCACACCAGCCATACTTAAAGTAGCTTTAGCAACAGTAGTATCACCGTCGTGAGATAATTCATTCAATTCTTCCTTAGTTGCTGGGAAATTTTTGATGGCAGTTGCTGCAATTCCTTTTGCTAATGCAACGAAATCAACGTTTTTAGCAACGAAATCTGTCTCAGCAGACAAATGAACAACAACACCTTTGTTTCCTTCTTCATTAGTAAGAGCAATCACAGCACCTTCCGTTGCATTACGATCAGCACGTTTACCCATGATTTTTTGACCTTTCTTACGAAGAATATCGACAGCTGCTTCGATATTTCCTTCCGCTTCAACCAAAGCTTTTTTACAGTCCATCATTCCTGCACCTGTCAAATCGCGCAGTTTCTTAACATCTTTAGCAGATACTTTCACAACTATTATATTTTGACTTTTATACTAATGATGATACACATTGATTAAACATGTATCATCATTAATATAAATAATTAAAAACCTATTTTAATAATTCGGATATTAATTATCCTTTTGCAGCAGCTCCCTCTTTTTGAGATTTAGCTCCTTTACGATCTTCCAAACCTGCTTTTATGCACTCGACCATATATTGAGTGATAATTGCAATAGATTTAGATGCATCGTCATTCGCAGGAATAGCGAAATCAACTTTTGTAGGATCCGAATTAGTATCGACCATAGCAAAAGTCTTGATATTCAATTTTTTAGACTCCGCAACAGCGATATGCTCGTGATGAATATCTACCAAAAACATAGCAGAAGGCAAACGGTTCAATTGAGCGATACCACCCAATACTTTTTCCAATTTGTCTTTCTTGCGAGAAAGCATCAAGCGCTCTTTCTTAGTAATGTTAGAAGCTTCTTCTGCTAACATTTTTTCGATAGATTGCATTTTCTTAACAGACTTACGAATAGTCGAAAAGTTAGTCATCATACCTCCTAACCAACGCTCCGTAACATAAGGCATATTAACGCTCTTAGCTGCTTCAATGATGATTTCACGAGATTGTTTTTTTGTAGCAACGAATAAAATCTTCTTACCAGAACGCGCCATAGCTCTCATAGCTTTGCCCGCTTCTTCCATTGATTCTATCGTTCTATTTAGATCTATAATGTGAATGCCCTTTCTCTCCATGAAGATGTATTGCAACATCTTAGGATTCCACTTTTTCTTCATGTGACCAAAGTGAACACCAGCATCCAACAATTCTTTATATGTAGGCGTTTGCATTTTCTTTCTTTAATAAAGTTTTAGAAATAATCTGGATTACCGCCTGCGTTTCAAGCAAACCTGCGATACAGCCAGTAATACGATTTAAAAGATAACATCTACCGT
>CAKZLL010000358.1 GCA_937125475.1 uncultured Saprospiraceae bacterium
AAATTTTTTGCTAGTTCAGTCCAACGTTCATTTTTCTCCTTTTCCGCTTCAAAATGTGACTTGTATTTTTCTAAAAAATTGTCAACAAAAAATGGGCATTTTTAGTTAAGGATAGTAACTTAGCGCAAATTTTATTTAAACTAAATCAAAATAAGAAACGTGTTCAACAAAAAGGGAAAACAACTCACGACATTAGCAGAACGAACGAAAGGAAAAATCATAGGATTTACCGACGATGAGATTTGTAGTCGATTGATGGCAATGGGAATTTTGCCTGGAACGGAGATTGAAATTATACGCAAAGCACCGCTCAAAAGCGGATATTACATCAAATTTGATAATCAAAGAGTCGCTTTACGCAATGTAGAAGCAGCGAGTATAGTCGTAAAATAATGAAAGAAAGTGGCGATTTTATAATAGGTTTATTGGGGAATCCCAATAGTGGAAAGTCTTCTTTGTTCAATCAATTGACAGGATTGCGCCAACATATTGGGAATTTCCCAGGCGTGACGGTTGAAAAAAAGGAAGGAAAAGCGGTTTTGAGTGGAGGAAATGAAGTTAAAATTATAGATTTTCCTGGGACATATAGTTTGCATCCGACGACGCAAGATGAGCGCGTGGTATTAAATGTTATTGCTAATCCAGCAGATAAACATTATCCTGACGCGGTAGTTTATGTCGCAAATTTAATGCATTTGGAAAAGCATTTATTGTTATTTACACAATTACAGAACCTAGGTTTTCCGATGGTTTTGGTGCTGACAATGAGTGATATTGCAGATAAATCAGAGATGGTTGTTGATACAAAACGACTTGAAAAACAGCTTGGTTGTACCATTCTAAAAATTAGCAATCGAACGGGCGAAGGCTTGGACGAATTGAAAAATCGTTTAATTCAATTAAAAGAAAAACCTGCTGACTTTGGCACAAAGCCGATTTATAATAATTTTTCAAGTACGGAAAAAAAATTGATCAAGGATATTCAAACCAAAATGAATTGTCCTAATGATTATCAAACCTTGCTTTGGCTCAATCATAGCAAACACTTACCTTTTTTACAATCAGAAGAAAAAAGAACCATAGAAGAATTGGTCAAAGCGGCTGAATATGTCCCGATTAAAGGACGGATCAACGAAACGATGCAGCGTTTTGATATTTTTACGCCAATTATTAATAAAGCCATTGAGACAAAAAACAGCGAAAAAATAACGCTAACCGATAGAATTGATGGCTTGGTGATGCATAAAATTTTAGGACCAATTATCTTCTTTTTATTAATGTTGTTGGTTTTTCAAGCCATCTTCACTTGGTCAAGCGCTCCGATGGATTGGATCGAACAAGGTATTGGCGCACTGAGTAATGGCGCAAAAAATAGCTTGCCTGCGGGTTGGTTCACGGATTTATTGACCGATGGTATTTTGGCAGGTTTGGGCGGCGTTTTGGTATTTATTCCACAAATCGCGATTTTATTTTTCTTGATTTCTATATTGGAACAAGTCGGATATATGGCGCGAGCGGTGTTTATGTTTGATAAAATTATGCAAAAATTTGGCTTGAATGGGCGAAGTATCGTTGCATTAATTTCGGGCGGTGCTTGTGCAATTCCTGCTGTAATGTCGGCTCGAACGATCAGCAACTGGAAAGAACGATTGATTACCATTATGGTCACGCCGTTGATTAGTTGCTCGGCTCGTATTCCTGTTTATATTGTCTTGATTGCTTTTGTTGTGCCTTCTGTCACGGTTTGGGGCATTTTTGATGCACAAGCTTTGGCATTTATGGGGTTGTATTTGTTGGGAATTATTGCAGCATTAGGTTCTGCTTTTGTTTTTAATAAAATACTAAAAAGCAATGAGCGAAGTTTTTTAATGATACAATTGCCTGATTATCAATTGCCTGAGTTTAAAAATGTAGGTTTGAATGTTTATGAAAAAGTCAAATCATTTACATTAGAAGCAGGAAAAATTATTATGATTGTTTCTGTTATTCTTTGGGTTTTAGCGACTTTTGGACCAGCAGAAAGCATGAAAAATGCTAAACTTGAAGCTGAAAATATTACTAAAGAACAGCAATTATCTAAGGAAGTTTCTGCTGATTTATTAGCATCCAAAACCTTAGAAGCGTCTTACGCAGGGCATTTTGGCAAGTTCATAGAACCAGCAATTCGTCCATTAGGTTTTGATTGGAAAATCGGAATTGCATTAGTTACTTCTTTTGCAGCAAGAGAGGTTTTTGTGGGAACAATGGCAACAATTTACAGCATTGGTAGCACCGAAGACGAATATGCGATACAAGATCGAATGGCAAAAGAAATTAATCCGACGACAGGAAAACCAGTTTATTCGATGGCAACATCGCTTTCTTTATTGTTATTTTATGTTTTTGCGATGCAATGTATGAGTACGTTGGCAGTTGTGAAACGCGAGACGAATAGTTGGAAATGGCCCGCAATACAATTTACTTTTATGAGTGCCATGGCTTATTTGAGTAGTTTATTAGTGTATCAAATTTTGGGATAAAAAGGTATTTAGAAACGATCTGAATACATTATATATAATAGCATTCATTTTTTGTGTCGATAAAGTAACCGTAAATTTGCTTTTTCTTATGAAAAATAAATAGTTATCAATCATTTTAATATGAAAAAAGTACTTTATATAATTTTTGCAATCGCGTTTTTTAGTGCTTGCGGTTCGCAGGAAGATAATAGAGAGGGGATTATTATCCATGAAAAAGCGGCTGATGGAGGGTTACGTATTTTAAAAACATCGTTTCCTGATTTTGCTTTTACTAATCAAAACGGAGATAGTGTTACGCAAGAGGATTTTAAAAATAAGATTTATGTTGTTGATTTTTTCTTTACGCGTTGTCCGAGTATTTGCGTGCCGATGGCAATACAAATGAAGCGGATTTATACGAAATATGAAGGAAATGATCGGATAAGATTATTGTCTCATTCGATTGATACGCGTAATGATAGCATTCCAGATTTGAAGGAATACGAACAAAAATTATCTGTTGCTGCGCCTAAGTGGAATTTTGTAACAGGAAGTTATGAAGAGATTACGAGAATGGCAAAAGAATATATGGTTCCTGCGAATGTCGATGAAAATGCGCCTGGCGGTTATAATCACAGTGGAAAATTTATTTTAATTGATCGTAAAGGGCAAATGCGCGGTTTTTGCGATGGTACTTCCGAAGAAACGGTTGATGAATTTATTAAAGATATAGATGAACTATTAGATGAAAGATAAAATTATTGGCTTATTTTTACTGCTTTTGGCGATTGTTATTGCGGAAAGTTGTCAGTCAAATCCTTATAAACAAGGAGAGGCATTATATACTAATTTTTGCGCAAGCTGTCATCAAGCAGGTGGAAAGTCGTTTGAAAAATTGATGCCTCCGCTCGCTCAATCGGATTATTTAACCGAACATAAAGCGGATTTAGCTTGTATTATTCGCTATGGTTTGGAAGGAGAAATTACAGTGAATGGGAAAAAATACAATGCTGTAATGGGCGAATTACCGAGCTTAAAAGAAGTTGAAATCACGAATATCATTAATTATATTAATAACTCGTGGGGCAATAATAACGGTTATACGCCGCTCAAAGAAGTGCAAAAATCTTTAGAGAATTGTGATAAATAAATTGAATATTTAGGAGTCAGGGGCGAGGTGTCAGGAGTTAGCCAATTTCAATGTACAATACAATTTTGCAAATGTTGATAAATAAATTTTATCTTTAAAGGCGAACGTTTGAAAGAGCGTTCGCCTTTATTGTTTTAATCATATAATTTGACAATTTTGAAACGATCAACTATTTTTTTCATTCTTATCATTTGCATTTTTACGACTTTGATTAAATATCAACTGGGGGAAAGTGATCAATTGCCACAAATTCCGTTGATCATCAAAGAAATGAATGCTTCGTTTTTGCAAAATGATTTCTTTGTGCAAGCGAATGAAACTTTTGGTCCTCGTTTTTATTATTCCAAATTCATGGCAATTGGCAGTGAAATTTTTTCTATTCCTGTCTGGTTTTTGTTTTTGTCGTTGCTGTGTTCGTTTCTTACTATGTTGTTGACTTACTTTACGGCACAACATTTTTTTCGATCAGAAAAGACCAGTTTACTCGCGGCATTGCTTGTGGTGAGCTTACCGACACCGATTTTGGCAGAGTCTACTTTTTTAGTTTATGAAGGAATTATGACACCGACTGCCCTAATTTTACCCTTATTATTTGGGGCATTTTACCGATTTTTTGCCAAAAATGAAATCATTATTCCGCTTATTTTAACGGGAATAGCCAGTTTGTTTCAAGTACTTTATGGATTGACAACCAGTTTGTTATTATTATTTGCCTATGTTGGCGTTGGTTGGAAATATGGTTTTAAATACTTTCCACTTTTAAAAGCGGGAATAGCGGTTGTTCTATTGTCGGTTTTTGCTGCGGCTAATTTATATCCTTATTTTACTTCGACCGTTTCGGCAGGCGTTACGACGAATGATTTTGTAGATATTGTAGCGTTTTTTAGAAATCCACATCATTATATGCCTAGTTATTTTCCGTTGTCGAGTTGGATTTTGTCGGTGTTTTTCTTTGGTGCGGCTGGAATAGCATTTGTTCATTTTTATAAAAAATCGACCGATAAAACCAATTATTTCCAAATATTACTCATCACTTTTGGCATTGCAATGGGCTTTATTGGCGGCTATATTTTTGTAGAAATATTCCCTTCTCGCCTTTGGACAACTGCGCAAACCTTCCGTTATGTAATTTTATTAAAATGGTTGAGTTGCATCTTTTTAGCTGGATCATTGGCTCAATCTGATTGGAAAATTTTGGCAGCAGTTCATCCGATTTCATTATTTGCGAAAGCTTGGCTTGTACCAAAATTGACAAAATACGCATTGCCAATTTTAGGACTTATCACGCTTTTAGTTGTAGTTATTTTCAGGTTGCGCGAAGATATTTTAGTTTTAGTATCGCTTTTTTTATTGGCAATCTTTCATTTATACCAGACATGGGACAAACAAAAAATCACGGTAGGAATGGCAATTATAACGCTGGGTTTAGCTGTTTCTTCTTTTATTTCTCGTCAGTTTTTACCGCCTTCAATTGATGGATTATTAGGCAAAGTTTACCCTAGATATGATTTTTCTTATAAATATGATAGCGATTTAAAGGAGCTTTCGGAAGTTATTTCTAACCAAACGCCCGAAAACGCGATTATCATTACGCCTCCAAATTTGCCACATATTCGTTTCTCAGCTAATCGCGCGATTGTAGTTGATTTTAAATCATTTCCATATCAAGATGCGTTTATGTTGGATTGGCGCGAGCGGATTTCTTTTTGTTATGGATCGACGGATTTATTGGGCTTTGAAGCGCAAGCGGACTTAGTAGAAAAATTTAAAACAGTACCTTTTGATCATTTGCAAGCGATTAAAACACGATACAAAGCCAGTTTTGCAGTAATTGACGCACATAATGAAATGACAAAAAACGTGATTTTCGAAAATTATAGTTATAAATTAGTTAAATTATAAGTAGAATAATTATTTTGCTAAATTGTTGTTTAAATCAATAAAAAGTTATAAAAAATTATTTATATTTGTTTAGTGAATTAAAATAGAATGTAGGATAGTTTTGGATTTAAAAAATGAATGAATGAGTAATATAATAGGTGATGAAAAATATATAAATCCATTAACTGATTTTGGATTTAAGAAACTATTTGGAACAGAACCCAATAAAAATCTTTTAATAGATTTTCTTAACCAAATATTGCCTAATAATAAGAAAATTCAAAATCTAACTTATGCTTCAACAGATAAATTAGGTAAAACAGAATTAGATCGAAAAGCCATATTTGACTTGTATTGTACGGGAACGAAAGGAGAACGGTTTATTGTAGAAATGCAAAAAGCGAAGCAAAATTACTTTAAAGATCGGAGTGTTTTTTATGCTACTTTTCCCATTCAAGAGCAAGCTAAGAAAGGAAATTGGGATTATAAATTAGAGCCTGTTTATTCTATTGGAATACTTGATTTTATTTTTGATGACCATAAAACGGATCCAACTTTACATCATATAGTTGAATTTAAAAATCAAAGGGGCGAAGTTTTTTATGATAAATTGAAGTTGATTTATTTGGAATTGCCTAAGTTTAAGAAGAAAGAAAGCGAGCTTAAAAACCATTATGAAAAATGGCTTTATGTGTTAAGACATCTTTCAGACTTACAGGATCGTCCGAAGAAATTGCAAGCGAGGGTTTTTAAGCAATTATTCGAAGCGGCTGAAATTGCAAAGTTTACACGAACGGAGAGAACGTCTTATGAAGAAAGTTTAAAACATTATCGAGATATCAAAAACATAGTAGATACTTCTCATGGAGAGGGAATAATTGAAGGATTAGAGAAAGGAAAAATTGAAGGAAAGATTGAAACAGCGAAAGCAATGAAAGAAGATAATGAACCAATAGAAAAAATTATAAAATATACTCAATTGACAAAAGAGCAAATTGAGAAATTATAATTAAAAAAAGTGCCTATACTACTATTTTTGAGTAATATAGGCACTTTTTATATGAAATAATTTACCCTTATTTCATGTATTTAGCTTTGATTTCTTCATAGCTAGGCAATTGTTTTTGATGCCATTTTTTAACAATTACGCCATTTTTCCAAAGCACAACACCTGGATTAGAACGAATAATTGTCTTTAATAAAATGTCATCTGCCGAATAATAAGTATAAGGCGATTGTACTTCATGTCTAAATTTCTCCACGTAATCATCACTAGAAGCATTGACTACATAGAAATTCAAACCATCACCTTCTGCTCCTTTATGAAGCGCATTTATTTTATTTTTAAAGGCAGATTTATTCGATTTTTCTAATTTATAAGCTACAATCATAAAGCTATAATTTGGATCAGCCATTAAATCATCTTCCAAATCGGTCGTTTCCACAGATGTTTCTTGACGAGTACTTAACGTCCTATAACCTGTTGTGTCCATGCTGATATAATCATTATAATCATAATCAGGAATAGTATCGCCTTCTGCTGATAAAATCGTGACATAAGTATAAGTGATTGATTTTTCGCCTTGAATACTATATTCTGAAATTTTAGTTTTCTTAACGCTTGGCTCTTCTTTAATTTGTTCTACTCCACCTCTATTCCAACCTTCTGTTGCAGGATAGTTTTCTATATCTGTCAAGTAAGAATCAACTGCTAATTCTACTACTTTTCCTGTTTTCAAATTCCTAAGTCGATAGCCTGTTACTTCAACGGCTGCTGCTGCATCCATTTCGGCTTTTTTGGTGGCTCGCACATCAACACCTTCTCGGAAAGGACGGAAATCAGTAACTGGCAAATTGATACCAAAATTGTAATAACAAAAGGCTAAAACAGCTATTGTTGAACCTAAAGTTGCCCACATTCTAGTGCGAGGCGCGAATATTTGATGTAGTTTTCCTGTGAAAAGTAAAAACAAAATCCCAGGAATGAGCAAAAAGACATCTTTAAGGAATGAGGTTTTAGGTTCTAATTTTAAGAAATCACCAAAACAACCACAATCTGTTACTTTCATATTGGTTTCAACATAAGAACCCCAAGTTGAAAATTTAAAGAAGTTAGGCGTAATTGTATCTTTAGCCGCCCAACCTTCAGACACTTTTTCTTCGACATTACCTTCCAAAACAGTCAAAACATCTCCTGCTTCATTCGATAAATTGACGATTCCTTCATTAGGCACATAACCTGTTAAATAGGTATAACCCGTTAAAAAAGTAAAGAATACCATTAATAAGAAAAATGCCCAAGCTGTGAATTTTTTTCGATACCCGATTAATAGCATAATTGCTAAAATGATCTCAAAAGTAATCACAATGACGGATAAAGTTAAGGCATTATCAGACATGACAGGAAATATTCCACTGATAAATGAAAACCAAGTACCATTAAAAGTTGTTTCAAATTCTCCAAAATATTGCTCTAATTTATAGGCTGTACCTAATGGATCGATTGCTTTGACACCGCCCGAAAAAATGAATAATGCTCCAACGAAATTTTGGAGGTAACTCATTGGTAGATTATGGAAATTGATCCAAGATTTTTCTCTGAGTGCGTATACGATACCTGTTAAAATAGCTGCGACAACCGCTACGCCTAATAATAAACTACTTAGTGTCATTGCTGGATTTTTATTTCAATCTAACCGCCAAAATTATTGGTGCGATTGTAGTTGATAATTTTATTGTTGCTTTAAATATAAAATAATTTTTAATATATAAAGTTAAGCAAATTTAGGCAATAATATGATTGATACAAAAAAAACATAATTCGATTATAAGTTTAATTCAACACAAATGCCTAAAGGTTGTTATCTTCATATCACAAAGATATAAATACTAAAGCATATTGTCAACTAAAAGTTTAGTTAAAGCTAGAGAAATGTTAAATCCTTCTTCAATTATCAATTGTAATGGTCAATTATTAGACCTATCTGCGCCTATAATTATGGGTATTTTAAATGTAACACCCGATTCGTTTTATGATGGCGGTCGGTATGCTGTGAGTGATTCAATTTTGGCGCAAGCCAGAAAAATGTTGGAAGAAGGCGCGACAATTATTGACATCGGAGGAATGTCTTCGCGCCCAGGAGCAGAGATTATTTCGGTAGAAGAAGAATTGAAACGTGTTTTGCCAGCTATTGATTTAGTAGTGCAACATTTTCCGAATGCTTTGATTTCGATTGATACGATTAGAGCCGAAGTAGCGCGAAAAAGTGTTGAGCGTGGCGCGTCAATTATTAATGATATTTCGGCTGGAAGCATTGATAATACGATGTTTGCGACTGTTGCCGAATTGGGCGTTCCTTATATTTTAATGCATATTAAGGGCAAACCTAAAGATATGCAACTTCGCCCTAGTTATGATAATGTTGTATTGGAAGTGACTGATTTTATGATTGAGAAAGTAGGTCAATTGCGCGAATTAGGAGTGAAAGATATAATCTTGGATGTTGGTTTTGGTTTTGGAAAAACGATTGAACACAATTATCAATTGCTCAAATATATGGATCAATTCAAGATTTTGGATTTGCCTGTTTTAGCTGGCGTTTCTCGAAAATCTATGATTTATAAAGTATTGAACAATACCGCAAAAGAAGCATTAAACGGCACAACAGCTTTAAATTTAGTCGCATTGCAACGAGGCGCAAAAATATTGAGGGTGCATGATGTGAAAGCAGCAGTGGAAGTCGTGAAACTTTGGGAACAATTGGAAATAGTCTAAGAAAAGTTGATAAAATAGCACAACAAATTTTCTAATAAGAAATTCAAATTATAGGAAATTATTTTTTGAGAAAAAAGAAGATTGTGAAACTAAATTTGATTATTAAAAATTAAATAAAAGTAAAGAGGCACTTTCATTTATCAATAATTTATTGTATATTTACCTAACAAGAGAAGAACATTTCTGCTTTTAGGCAAGAAATGTTCTTCTCTTTTTCGATGAATAACTCAAGCTGATTATTGAAGTAATAATATACTTTTTTGATGAATAATCCTTTAATAATCAGCTCGTTATTAGACTTGTTTAGCAAAATTAAGCATTGAAGCTTAGTTCTGTTAAACAAGTCTATCTATTATAATAATATAAAAAGTAAGAATTATGGCTTATGAGTATTTGACACAAGAGGGGTATGACAAGCTCAGGAAAACATTACATCACCTAAAGACAGAAGGAAGAGCAGCAGCTTCAAAAGCAATTGCTGAGGCTCGTGAGAAAGGAGATTTATCAGAAAATGCTGAATATGATGCAGCTAAAGACGCTCAAGGCTTATTAGAATTAAAAATAAATCAGTTAGAAATGAAATCGGCGAATGCAAGAGTGCTTGACCCGAGTACATTGGATAATTCAAAGGTAGTCGTTTTTTCAAGAGTAACAATTAAGAGTGTAATTACTAAAAAATCAGTAACTTATCAATTGGTTTCAGAAACGGAAGCTAGTTTAAAAGATAAAAAAATATCTGTAACTTCTCCTTTTGGAAAAGGTTTGTTAGGAAAGGTTGTTGGTGATATTGCTGATATTCATACGCCTAGAGGCATTATGAAATTTGAAGTAATTGAGATTGCAGCAGCTTAATTTTCTCTTCATTTCTAAGCACATCAGAATAGTTTTTAAAAATTATGGCAAGTATTTTTAGTAAAATAATAGCGGGAGAAATTCCTTGTCACAAGATTGCAGAAACAGCCGATTATTTGGCATTTCTGGATATTTTTCCTGTGCAAAAAGGACATACTTTAGTGATTCCTAAAAAGGAAGTCGATCAGTTTTTTGATATAGAGGATGATCAGATTGCTGGTTTGATGGTTTTTGCAAAACGTGTTGCGACTGCTATCAAAAAGACTTTTCCTTGTGAGCGCGTTGGTTCTGCAATTATTGGGCTGGAAGTGCCGCATGCTCATGTCCATCTTATTCCGATCAATCAATTGAAAGATATGTCTTTTGAGCAGCCTAAATTAAAAATTGATCATAGCGAATTGGCTCAGATCGCCGCAAAAATTGTCGCTAATCTTAAATAAATTTAATAATGGACTTTCGAGTTATCAAACTCAAAAGTCCATCATTAAGTCATGTTTAGAGGGTCTCAAAATTAGAAATGGTATAAGAAATTTCATCATCAACTGCGTCTTCAATCCAATCAATTGAAATCAAAGTAGGAAAACCATTTGTTTCATCAAATGTCACTTCCAAATCATCGGCATCTTTTCGAGCATCTTCTATTATATCAAACAATTCATCCACTTTTTTAATAATTGTTCCTGAGAGGCTATCAATGATAGGAGTGCTATTGCCATAGGTTTTAGCTTGCCCTGTTTGAATATCCAAAACTTCTGTAATAACATTATTTTCTTTGTACCAATTATCAACTGTTTTCCAAAATTCTTTTAAACATTCTTCAGTAACATCACCGTTATATAAAGGTCCGCTATATCCATATGGGGTGATAGCGTCAAAATGC
>CAKZLL010000359.1 GCA_937125475.1 uncultured Saprospiraceae bacterium
ATCAATTAAAACAAATGTATAATTGTTTGAAAATCAAAGGTTAGATAGGAGGCACTTTCAAAGTGCCTCCTATCTTTAGCAAAAATTGTCAATGAACCATTTTTTATTATAAAAGTTTGTCTAACTATCCACCACATTCACTCAAATCAATAATAGAAATATACCATTTTCCATCTAAACTAGTGAAATAAAGCGCTTCTGCTTCATCGCCTACACCAATATAAATTTTGAGTTTTACATTTTTTTCACAAGTTGTAATATTGTTCATTTCCTCTTCATCCAAATCTTCTCCTTCGATTTCCATTAAGGCTTTGTAGGTAGAAGAGAGCGCATCGGTATTTCCATAATCACCTAAATAAACGATCTCTTTTATATCACATGCATCGACTGAGTCTAATTCTTCATAAGTGATTTTTCCTTTTTGAGCATCACCGCTTTCCAAGGCTTGCTCAAAATATCCTAATGTTTCTTTTAATGCCCTGTCATTGATAATGCCCTCTATATTTTGATAAAACGAAAATTCAGAAGCCACACCCATTCCAGGGAAAATAACGTAAACCCCTAATTCTTTATGAATAAAACTGTTTAATTTGTCGTAATCTTTTGCTCTAAAAGCTTGTATAAAATCTGTAAAAACGCCTGCAAATTGTTCTTGTTCTTTAGTGATTCCTCTGGCTGAAATATTGGTAATATCATCTCCTTCGCCTTCTCTTTCATCAGGTTTTTCTGTTCGTCTACAACTCGTTGCGACTATTCCCAATACCATAAAAATCAAAAATATCTTTTTCATCAGCATTTAATTTATCTTTAAAAATGAATATGCTTCCTGTTTTAAAGGAGCATTATATAATGGTTTGTTTTTATATTTTTAAACTAAAATTTACCACCTATTTCTAATAATAGTAAATTATTAAACAATACCATGAATATAAATAAAACAACTCAAAAAATCAGATAAAATGTCTATTTTGGTAAAAATTATAGGGGTCTATGTTCCGTATTCTTTGTTTAATTAGTTTCTTATGCCTATCCTTTTGGACTTCTGCACAGCAGTTGCGCTATCAGCATTTTACCGTAGAAGATGGTTTACCTTCCTAGACTGTTCATCAAATTACCCAAGATATTTTGGGATATATTTGGTTAGCAACAGACAAAGGTATATCGAAATATGACGGCTATCAGTTTCAAACTTTTACAATTCAAGACGGATTGCCATCAAATGATATTCGGGAGCTTTTTGTGGATAGTGATAATCGAGTTTGGCTAATAGGTAGTGGAAAAGAATTGGTTTTTATCAAAAATGATCAATTACAAAAAGTCAAAACACCTCATAAGTCAATCAATATTAAACCTAAAGGTATTCACGAATATCAAAAAATATTATGGATTGACACGGATAAAGGCTTGTTTTCTTATGAAAAAAACCGTTTGAAACCATATGAAATTTCTGATAGCACATGGGAGTTTTTAGGAATTGATACGGCTGGTGTCAAATGGTTTTATGATGAAAATGCTATACTTTACCCTGATGGTGATAAAAATAAGGCTTTACCTATTCCTTTAAATGAGGAAGAATCTTTAGACGGTCGTATTTTTCAATGGTCGGATGGTTTTTTATATTTTAAAACCGATGAACAACTTTATTTTTATAAAGATTCATTGATCGCCGTTAAACATTCTTCTAGTGTACCGCTTTCGGCACAGCGAGCGCCTTATCTTGTATCGAGGAGAAATATCCAAAGTTTGAATAAAAAACAAGCGCTTCAATTAGATTATCGTCATCAAGGTAAATTCAAATTATATGGTATTTTCAGAGATCGAGAGGATAATTGGTGGTTCAATACACGAAATAATGGGGTGTATTTATTAACAGGAAATGCTCAACTCGCACAAACTTATACAATTGAAAATGGATTAGATGACCCCATTGTCACTGCTTCTATTAAGGATCGATTAGGAAATCTATTTCTAGGAACGGAAAATGGGGATTTATATATCATTAATCAAGATGATAAAACGCCAATGCTTTTTCCGCTTGCTAATGCTAGAAATATCAATAAATTATTAATTGATGATCGCTTTTTATATATCGGAACAAAGGAAGGTTTGCATTTATTAAGTCTTGATAATTTCAATTATCCAATGTTTGGCTTTGGTATTACTTCGGATTTATCGCTAATTGACTGTAGTCCGCCGAGTTGTATTATTAAGAAAAACGCGCAAAATTTTCAAATTAGCGGTAATTTCAGTGATATTAATGATTTGTTTTTGTATAAAAATAAGTTATTTGTTGCTTCTGAAAATGGAATTTGGCAACTCATTTTAGATAATGCATCTGTTTTTACAGGTCAACAAATTACGGCAGAACCAGCACAATCTGTTGTAGTATATAATAATGAAATCTGGGCTGGAACAAAAAACGGTATATTAAAATTTGATTTGGAAGCACCTAAAATAGGAGAGAACGCGATTAATAAGTTCAAATATCCAGTCAATCACATTGCTTTAGGTATCGAAAATGACCTTTGGATTGGTTCGGATGGCTATGGTATTTTTCATTTTAAAAATAAAAAACTTCATCAACTTCCTTCTACTGAACGCGATATTATAGAACAAATTATTAAGGACGAAACCAATAATTTATGGGCAGCAACGAGTCAAGGCATTAAACGAATTTTGAAGAAAGATGAAGAATATAAAATTAGAGCTTACAAAGTAATTGATGGTTTACCAACCAAACAAATAAACAGCATCTTCTCAGATAAAAGAAATATTTATATAGGTACAAATCAAGGTTTTACAATCCTAAATAAAATCCGATTAAGTAAAAATAATGTTCGTCCACCTATTTTTATTACAAATGTATCGGTCAACAATCTGAATGAAAAACCGAAACCTAAATTCTCATTGCATTATAAAGAGAATAACATCACGATTGAATATGTTGGTATTTCTGTCAAATCGAATAAAGAATTGACTTATTTGCACAAAATGCAGGGCATTGATAGAAAATGGCAAACAACACAAGCGACTCAATTGAGTTATCGAGGGCTTTCTACTGGACGCTATATTTTTCATATCAAAGCGATTGATGTCGAAGGAAAGTCAAGTGAAGAACGGGTTGTATCATTTTATATTCGACCGCCTTATTGGGAAACGTGGTGGTTTTATACCTTAATTATTGCTTCATCGCTTGCATTGGTGTATTTTTTTACGCAACGACGTATTCAGAATATTGAAAAAAGAGCGCAAGAAAAAGCAAAAATTCAGGAAGAAACAAATGCTTTACAACTCAAAGTAGCAGAAGAAAAAGCAGAAATTGAGCGAGTTAATAATGAATTGGCTAGGAGTAAACTCGAAACGCTTCAAGCTCAAATGAACCCGCATTTTGCTTATAATGCTTTGACTTCTATCCAAAAACTTATCCTGAAAAAGGATAATAAAACGGCGAATAGATATTTAGTGAAGTTTGCGCGGTTGATGCGCCAATTCTTGGAAGCTTCCGCTGAAACCTATATTCCGTTAGATAAAGAAATCGAATTATTACAATTATATATCGAAATGGAGCAGCTGCGATTTAAAGATAAATTTGCAGTGACTTATGAAATTGATCCAATGGTCAAACTCCATGAAGTGCCAATTCCTTCAATGCTTTTACAGGTATTTATTGAAAATGCCATCAATCACGGCTTAGTTTATAAAGAAGGAAATGGAATGCTCACGTTTAAAGTTTATCAAAAAGAGCAAGCGGTTTGGTGTGTGATTGAAGATGATGGAATTGGTCGAAAAAAAGGACAAGAAATTAAAAAAGAATCTAAGGGCGTTTATAAAGGTTTAGGCATGAAAATTTCTCAAGAACGAGTGAAATACCTCAATATGATGGAAGAAGTAAACGTTAAAGTCCAAATTGAAGATGATATTTTAGAAAATGGGAATGGCGGAACACGAGTAAATGTTATCGTCAATTATAATTTAAATACACAAGGAAATGGACCATTAATGAATAATGATTAAGAATGATTGTCCAAATTTTGATTAATAAAAGAACGAACATAAAGACTTAAATATGAAAGCATTACTTATAGATGATGAACAAGATAGTCGGGAGGTAATCCGTGCGATTTTAGAGGAATATTGCCCACAGGTAGAAATTATTGGCGAGGCGAGTAATCCTGAGGAGGCTTATAAATTAATCTCTTCATTGAAGCCAGACTTATTGTTTTTGGATATTCAAATGCAGCCAGAAACAGGTTTGGATTTACTCCAAAAATTTGATAATTTCCCATTTGAGGTCATATTTATTACTGCTTGGAACAAATATGCTATTGACGCAATCAAATATCATGCATTAGATTACTTGCTGAAACCTGTTGATATTGACGAACTGATTAATGCAGTGGCGAAAGCTGAGGAGCAATTTAAAAAGAAAACTGATAATTCTCGCTTGAAGCAAATGGTTTCTAATATTAATTTGATTGGAATTACGATGTCAGATGGTATTGAGTTCATTTCTGTTGATGAGATTATTCGTTGTGAAGCTAATGGTTTTTATACTTGGTTTATGATTAATAATAGTAAAAAAGTACTAGCCACGAAGAATTTAAAGAAATTTGAAATGCAACTTAATCAGCATAATTTCTTTTGTCGTGTCCATAGTTCTCATCTTATTAATATCAATTTTTTGAAGAAATACTACAAAGGGGAAAGTTATTTATTGATGCAAGATGGTTCAAAAGTACCTGTTTCAAGAACCTACAAAAGTGTTTTTGTAGCAAAACTAAACGAGCTAGGTGTTATTTAAATATATTTGACGATGAACAGTCAATCGTAATATTTTGTCACTTACCCTTAACTGTTCATCGTCGAAACAATTATCAATTATCAATTATCAATTATCAATTCTCAACTCTCAATTAAAAACCTGTCTGGTTTGGTTTTGGCTGGCGGTTTTAGTCGTCGGATGAAAAAAGACAAGGGTAGTATTGTTTATCATAAAAAAGTGCAGCGCGAGCATATAGCGGATGTGTTGGCATTGTTTTGTGACGATGTTTTTATTTCTTGTAGAAAAGAGCAGGACTTAACTTCTAGTTATCCGTTGCTTTTGGATAGGTATGATAATATTGGTCCTATGAGTGCTTTGTTGTCTGCTTTTGAAGCAAAACCTAGTCATGCGTGGCTAATAATGGCGTGTGATATGCCGTTGATGGACGAAGAGAATATCGCTTTTTTAATTAAAAATAGAAATCGACATAAAATTGCAACTACCTTTCAGCATCCTATTTCAAAGCAAATTGAACCTTTTGCAACAGTTTGGGAAGCAGAGAGTTATCCTATTTTAAAGCATTATTTTAAAGAAGGAAATAAAAGTCCTGTCCGTTTTTTAAAAGAAAACAATATTCAAACTATTTTTCCTAAACATTCAGCAGCTTTATTGAATATTAATCATCCAGAAGAACGATTGGAGATCAAACAGTTTTTGAAATAATGAAAATTCTTAATTATAGATCAATTTACTATCTCTATACTGTTCCAAATAATCTTTTGGAGTCATCTTTGCAATTTCTTTAAAACATTTATAAAAAGTAGATTTGGTTTTAAAACCACACATACTAGCAATTGCAAAAATAGTTAGGTAATCATTAGATGGATCAATGATTTTTTTCTTCACTTCCTCTATTCGATAACGATTGATGAAACGCGCTAAATTTTCTCCTGTTTGATGATTGACAACTTGTGACAAATAACGGGTATTGGTTTTTAACTTATCAGCTAGTGTTGCGATTTTAAGTGTAGAGTCTAAATATAGGCGTTCTTTTTTCATTAGGGCAATCAACTGATGAAATAAATTAGCCTCTTGAAGATTAGATAATGGACTTGATAGATATTTAGGCTTTTGATCTTCGGGCTTCAATTGCATAGAAGCAATACTTGAATCATCTTTGACAAAAGTTGAATCTATTTCGAAAGCAATAAAATTAACTAATTCCTGTTCTGCATTGAAAATAGGATGGACAACTAATCGGCAAAAATAGGCTTCTCCATTTTTGCGATAATTAGTAATTTCTTCTTTAAAAGAAACAGGATAAGGAGCTTCGAGGTGATCACGAATACGAAGGATAACCTCTTTTTCTGTTTCTTTACCTTGGAGAATCGAAGGTTTTTTGCCAATTACTTCCATCATTGTATAACCTGTAATTGTCGTAAATCCTTCATTAACCCACTGAATGTGACGGTTTGCATCGGTTAAAATGATTGCTATTTCTGGATCGTTATGATTATTGTTATTCCTTTTCATTTAATTATACTTAGTATCTAAGTATACAAGTTAGTCTTTTTTAACAAAAAATAATAAATGAAGTTGAGCTAATAATCAATACTTTTTTTAAAATTCCCCTATTGAAAGTATTTTGCTTAATTTTGCTGAATAGTAGCCTTCCTTAATCATTTATGATAAAAGAAGCCAAATAAGATATGAAACTAATGACAAAGAACAAAACTAATCAAATAATGGACTTGTATTATTATACTATTTTTGGATTAAATATTTCTTCCGAACTTGAGCTTAATATGTTGAACTTGATCACTAAACCAGCATCTATTGATGTAACAATAGTTTTCGGAACAACACCAAAACAACTCAATGAACCTTTGGATCGTCGAGTACAATATGAAGCTAAAGAAGGGGAGTTTTTAATGTGGTTTACTTTTAGCACAGTTCGTTTTTATGTGCAACAAGGTAAAAGAATTACTATTGAAACAGGCGGATCTGAAGACTGGGATTTTATCAAAGTATTTTTACTTGCTCCAGTGACAGGGGCACTTTTACATCAACGCAGAGTTATTCCGCTTCATGCAGGAGGTGTTGTTGTGGATAATGAAGTCATTCTTTTAGCAGGGCAATCAGGGGCAGGCAAATCAACCACAACCGCAGCATTTAAAGAACAAGGTTATCAATTAATGGCGGATGATATAGCGGTTATTCACTACAATGAGGAGAAAATACCCATAGTAGAACCAGGAGTGCCATTTGTTAAACTTTGGAAGGAAAGCTTTGATGTTTTAGAAAAAGAAGTGCCATTAACAGGACGAATAAGAGAAAATATAGAGAAGTATTTCGTACCTATTAAAGACTTAGCACCTAAAGCACTACCAATTAAAAGGATTTATATTTTAGAAAAATCAGATAGTATCACTGAACCTATCATTAAGGATTTATCTAGTATTGAAACGGTTCATCATCTCCGAATGGGAACGTATCGCTATTATTATTTAATTGGTTTGAAGGGCGAGAAAGAACATTTTCAACTGGCTTTTAGTTTAGGAAGTCAAAACAAAGTAAAGCACTTGACGCGACCAATGAAATATCCTGTTGATCAGTTAATTGCTTTCATTTTAGATGATTTAAAGAATAATGATTAGTTTTATTATTGATAATAATTAAGAATAATGCGCTTTTTTATGAAAACAATCACTGATTCAAATTTTTTAATGGATTTAATAGCTCCAATGCCTATTTCCCAATTTTTCGAGGAATATTGGGGAAAAAAAATGCTTCATATTAAACGGAATGATGTTAATTATTTTAATTCAACACTCCAACAAGAACAAATAGAAATATGGTTAAAATATAGCACATTGACTTTTCCTACCGTAGAACTAATGAAGGGAAATAGAACTAATCCATATGAATTTAGTTTTGATCACATGCTCACAAAATATAATAATGGTAAACAAATTGATAAACAAAAGATTCAGCAATTATTTCATGATGGACATTCTATTTTAGTTAATGCCTTTTCGCAATTTATTCCTTCATTAGCTAAACAAATGGAAACACTTCATCAATTGTTTACGGGTAAAATACAAGATTCTCTTATTATTTCTACGGATAGGAAAAAAGCATTTAATATTCATCATGATAAAGAACATGTTGTTGCTTTCCAAATTAGTGGAGAAAAAGAATGGTCATTCCATAACAATTACTCTAAATATATGAGAGGCGAGACTCTTAATTTTCCCTTTACTCCTGCTCCGACGGAAGTGTTGATAATGCAGCCAGGTGATTTTTTATATATTCCTCCAGGACTTCGTCATCAGACAACTACACTTAGTTCAATTCCTTCTATGTCTATTAGTATTATTCTTGATCTTGTTAGTGGGATAGATTTTTTAAATAAAATTGTAAAATATAGTTATGTTAAATATCCTCAATTAAGAGAAATGATTCCTCCTTATTCAACCTTAGAGGATAAAAAGGTATTTTTTGATAAAATGAAAAGTATTTTCCTAGGTTATTTTGAAGAGGTTAATTGGGAAGACACCTATGAACAACTTCAGCTTGAAAATGAGAAAATATATCATAATTTTCTAGAAAAAACAGATCAAAACGCCGAAATTAGTTTAGAAACCGAAGTGATTAGAATAAATCCCAAAGCTCCAACTATACAAAGTGATAGTCAAATCATTCGTTTCCAGTATTTAAATAATGTATTGCCTTTTCATCAAATTTATCGCTTTTCATTGGATTTTATTGAAAAACAAACTACCGTGTTTAAAGTGAAAGACATATTTGGGATGTTAGCGGATGATCTTAAAATAGATTTAGCTAAGCAATTAATTGATATTGGTTATTTAAAGATAATTGACTAATTTTTTTGAAAATAGAGGTCTATAATAAATTACATGTTACGAATGTGTTTACTATAAAAAAATATCATAGTCAACAAAACAACTAAAGGGTGAGTACCATATACGGAAAATACCATATTAAGAAACAAATATTACATCAAGCAGATTTAATTAAGATGCAAAATAATCTTAATTATTGGAATGCTGATGATATGGGAATTTGGAAGAATGATTATATTGGATTAGGGCATTTGATGCTTTGGAATACACCAGAATCATTACAGGAAAAATTACCATTAAAATCGCCTCATTCTGAAAACATTATTACTGCTGATGCTCGAATTGATAACCGTATAGAGTTATTAACAAAGTTAAATATAGATGATCATAGCATTCCAGATAGTAATTTGATCTTAGCTGCTTATGATAAATGGGGACGAAACTGTGTCTTGCATTTAGAAGGAGACTTTGCTTTCCTTATTTGGGATGGGAAGCAAGAAGAACTTTTTTGTGTTAGAGATCATTTAGGTGTTAAACCGCTATTCTACTATTTAGAGAAAGATATTTTTCTGATCAGTTCTGAAATAAGAGGGTTTTCTTTCCTGATAAAGAATATAGAGCTTAATCAAAACTATTTTCTTAAACATCTTGCATATATAAATTTTGTTCCTGTTGAAACATCTATCCAGAATGTTTACGAACTGTTGCCTGCATCTTATCTTATTATTAATAAAAACGGATTAACTCAACATCAATATTGGGATCTTGATCCAACGTATGAACAGCCGATTAGAAAAACAAAAGACTACGCAGAGGAATTAGAATTCTTATTAAAAAAATCAGTTAAAGAAAGATTAAGATCTGCTTTCCCAATAGGAAGCGAACTAAGCGGAGGACTAGACTCTGGGATTATTACTAGTATGTCTTATCAATTATATGATCAAAAAGAACAATTCCATACTTATTCTCATGTTTTACCTAATCATTTAAAAACTAATACATATCCTTCAATAGATGAAAGAGAATTTATAGAAGAAGTAATTAATTATTTAGGAATTAAAAATGTCCATTTTCAAAAGAAAATACCCAATAATTTTGTAGAATCTCTCAAAATGTACCTTGATATTTTTCAAGTACCGTCTTGTTTTTATACTGCGGAAATGATTTACCCTAATAGCCAAACGGCTCAAGAAGATAATGTTCGGACATTATTATCTGGTTTCTTAGGAGATGAAGGAGTAAGTTTTCGTGGTGGAAATCCAACAATAGAACTATTAAAAGAAAAAAGATGGAGAGCCTTTTCTAAATACGCGCTGCCTTATTTGTTAACACATCCTACTAAGGTTATAAAGGCACTTTATAATCGGGTAAAAGGGGAAACAAAAAATTATTCTAGTAATGATTTTGTTAGGCAAGAAAGTTTTTTAATGGATAATCAGCTATTGAGTCAATACTTGAATGATTCAAACTTGTATAACAAAAAGTTTAAAAATCATAGATATAAACAACAATATTCTATCACAAGATCTGTTACTTCAATGCGCTTTATGACAGAAAGCATTATTGCTAAGAAACATAAGGTAGAAATGAGGTATCCTCTAGCCAGTAAGCCATTATTAGAGTATTTTCTTTCTTTACCTATAGAACAAAAAAAACAAAATGGAACGGATAGGTATATCTTTCGAACAATCCTAAAAGGTTGGTTACCTAATAATTATGTAATGAGCCAAAAAAGAAAAGCTTATAGTTTACCAGTTGTTCATCATTCATTTATTAAAAGTATTCCTACATTGTTAACTTTTTTAGAAGAAAGAAAAGAACATGAAATATTAAGTAAATTAGATTTTGATAAGATGATCTTAAAAATTAATGATACTAAGAAAATAAACGAAAAGGATAAAATGGTTCATGGATATGATCGTTTAAAATACCTAGTTATGGTAATGATTTATTTAGAAAATAATACCAAATAATACTAAATAATTTTATATATTTGTGAGATATTTAAAACATATTTTTTAATAATTAAAATTGTAATATTCATGAAAAAAATAAAGAAAAATTGGACAGCACCTAAATTAACTAAATACATTAGAGAAAATATTGAAATAACTAAAGGTGGTTCAGCTGGTGAGGGGGCTTTACAATTAAGTTGAAAAAAATAAAATAATAAAAAAGCAGGGGAGTGTTTTTTTATCAAAAAAAAAATAATTAAGTGTTTAAAGACATCAAACACATTTACAAAGCTATTGGCTTTGTATGGAATAGCAGCAAAAAATATACTATTCTACAATGTTTACTTATATTTTTTCAAGCTCTATTACCATTAATCAATTTATTTGTACTTAAACAATTAATTGATACTATTACCCATCAGACTAATTTATCTTCCACTAATACTAATGAGATACTTTATTATGTCATTCTGATGGGTAGTATTTTGTTATTAACGAATATTGTCTCAATCACTTCACAGTATATTAGCGTCGCTCAATCTCAACGAGTTTCAGACTATATGTCAACGTTATTGCAGGAAAAATCTGTTGAAATTGATTTACAATTTTATGAAGATGCTGCTTATCATGACACCCTTCACCGCGCTCAACAAGAAGGATTATATCGCCCCATAGCAATATTAAAAAGCTTAATTAGCATTTTCCAAAACGGTTTGTCTATAACTGCAATTGCAGTGTTATTTGTATTATTGCATTGGGGAATCGCTGTGGTATTTATTCTAACTGCCCTTCCTGCATTCTTTATCAAAATATATTATTCAAAAGTATTATTCAATTGGAAACGAGAAACTACTCAATTAGAACGAGAGTCTCGTTACCTGAATAAATTAGTTACCCACCAAGAACATGTCAAAGAAATGAGGGTTTTTGATGTTTCTCATATCTTTATCAAAAAATTTAAAGCATTAAGAATCCGCCTTTTTGGTGAAAAAATGGGAATTGAGGGCAAACGTGCTCGTGCAGAAGCTATTAGTAGAACAGTAGAAACAGTAGCAACAATCAGTATTTATGGTTTTGTTGCCTTCCGTGCTGCAAGCGGAAATATTACTATTGGGGATTTTGTATTGTATTTTCAAGCCTTCCAAAAAGGTCAAGTCGCTCTTAAAGCTACACTGGTTTCTTTAGCTGGATTATATGAAAATCGCTTGTTTCTGCAATACATTTTTGAATTTTTACAAATTAAACCCGTCGTTAATAATCCTGTAAATCCTATGCCTCTTCCTACTATTAATCAATCTATTACATTCCAAAACGTACATTTTACTTATCCATCTTCTAGGAATGAAATAGAGGTTTTGAAGGATATTAATTTAGAATTTAAGAAAGGTCAAGTGATCGCTTTGGTTGGAGAAAATGGCTCTGGAAAAACAACGTTGATTAAGCTCTTATCAAGGTTGTATGATGTTTCAAAAGGAAGTATTTTATTTGATGGGAAAGATATTAAAGACTTAAATATAAGTGATGTTCGCCAAAAAATCAGCATAATTTTTCAAGATTTCTCAAAATATGATCTTTCGGTTACAGATAATGTTACTATTAGTAATATGCATGAACCGATTGATTTGGAAAAAGTTAAAGAAGCCGTTAAGAATACAAAAGCGGATCAGTTTATTAATGATTTACCAGATCAATATGATAACCTTTTAGGATTACAATTTAGAAAAGGAACGGAATTGAGCGGAGGGCAGTGGCAAAAAATTGCTTTAGCACGTGCTTTTTACAAAAAAGCAGACATTATAGTTTTAGATGAACCGACTAGCGCAATCGATCCTTTAGCAGAACATGCTATTTTTGAAAAATTCCAAGAAGGCGCTAAAAATAATATACTTATCCTCATCACACATCGCCTTTATAATCTTAAAATGGCAGATCAAATTATTGTGATGGAAAAAGGGGAAGTCATAGAAGTTGGTAAGCACGACGCTCTAGTTCAGCAAAAAGGAAAGTATTTCAAAATGTTTGAAAAACAAATGAATTAGGGACAAGGAAATAAATAAGCTACCCAAGATTGCGTGATGAATTTTATTTTTTGTGCGCTCCCTTGAGTTTTTTCAAAATAAAAAAAATTTCCTTGTAACTTTCTGCTCTCCTCAATCGTTTCGCAAACAGTCATACAAAAAAAAGGTAATTTATTCACTTAAAAAGACTGGATGCAATAAAACTTTACACGAATTTATTTTTTACAAATCATCTAATCAAACTTATTATTATTAATAATAAGTCTGACAAGCGAAGCAACGAAATGACGCGGAAAGAATACAATAAGTGCGTTGATTTATATTCTGATCGAGTATATCGATTCATCGTGAAAAACATGAAACATCACGAGGATGCACAAGATGTCGTTCAGAATGCCTTTGAAAAACTTTGGCTCAATAGAGAAAAAGTCGATTTCAAAAAGGCTAGATCTTATCTTTTTACTGTGGCTTATCGAAATATGATTGATATAATCCGAAAAATTAAACGAATTGATTGGGTAGAAGAAGTCCCTGATCGTGTGCAAAGATCCGCTTCTAAAAGTTTTGAATTGCAAGATTCTTTAAATTTAGGATTATCACAGCTCAAGGATGTTCAAAAATCTGTTATCCTTCTAAGAGATTATGAAGGATATTCTTACAAAGAAATTGCTGAAATTGCTGGCTTAACTGTCGCACAAGTCAAGGTCTATATTTATAGATCTCGCAAAAAATTACAGCAAATTTTAGTTAGTGTAGAGAAAGCTATATGAAAATTAATAAACTCAACTACGAGGTTTATGCGATTGATTACTTAGATGGCACTTTGTCTGAAGAAATGACGACAGAGATGGAGCAGTTTATGCAAAGTCATCCCGATATTGCTGATTCATTAGCAATGTTTGACGAAATAGTACTCACGCCTGACCTTTCGGTGACTTATTCGGCTAAGGATGATCTGAAAAAACCTATCCGTTTTGCTGTACTTAATTACATGAATTGGATTATTCCTATTTCTTTAAGTATTGCTTTTATGGTCGCTTATCCTTATATCAGAACAATTTGGCATGATGACCAACCTCAAAATAATATAGTAAAAACTGTTAATGTGGAAAGTACTGCATTAAATGAACAGCCTAGAAAAGCTGAAACGGTCATTGCTCAAAATACAATTAAAATAAAAAAAACGGATAAAAGTAGAAGAGTTAAAGGTGTTGAATTAAGTGAAGCTGAAAAAATAGAAAACACTTCAATCAGCAATTCTAATAATTCATTAGGTGTTTTTACTCCTTCTAATTCTACCTCTTTTAATTCTGAAAATGAGTATGAAAAGGAAATAGCAAAAAATAATGCTCTAGATCATCAACATAATAATACAGTTAATGAAAAAGAACAATCTATTTTGACTTTAACACCAATTCAAAAAGATATTATTAAAATAGAAAAGTCAGTCAAGAGAATTGAATCTATTTCAGACTTAAAAAAGAATGAAATTGATTTATTAGAGTTAGAAAATGAATTGAAATTAGCTGAACAAAATCAAGAATATAGTCCATTAACGGTTAAACCTAGTTTTGAACGATATTTAACTTTTACAGTTAGTCCATATAGTTTGGGGTATGATTTAGCTAAAACAACTAATATTTCAGCAGAAAATCAATTGGTTAGACACTTAATTATTGATAATCATAATAAAATTGAATTACAATCTCCTAAACAATTTGGTGGATTAATCAATATTCATTTTTCTCCTTGTTTTGAATTGAGTAGTGGTTTTTCTATCACAGATAGAAATTTGACTTATGTGCCTTCTAACGCTGATGGTGCGCCTGTTTTGGATTTAGAAAATATTAATTATAAAACTTATAGCGTGCCTTTGAAAGGAACGTTTAAATTGCCTCTAGGAACTAAAGGTCTTCAAACATTGAATATTCAAAGTGGTTTGGCGATCAACTGGATGGGAGATAGAAATTTTGCTGCAAGTAATAATGGCAGTATTAATAATGAGAAAGTAAATACAGCAGGTTTGTTGAAAACAACAGACGATTATAGTAAAATGGTTACAACCAATGACGATATAACATTTGTTCCTGCTATCCAATTTGGATTAGCTTATGAAAAACAATTAAAGAATGCAGGTAGTTTGATTTTTGCCTTTGAGTATAATCGACAAATGGGCAATATTAATAATATTCGTATCTGGGATTATGATCTGGATAATGAAATGCGTTCTGATATTAACACAGCTTATAAAATGCGTTTTGAAACCATTTCGGCTAGTGTTAAATATACGCTACCTTTTAAAGTAGCCATCAAATAAGAATTAAAAATTCGGTCTTAATAGCGAGCATAATTTTGAAGCAATCATTTGAGCCAACCCACATTAGGGTTGGCTTTTTTTATATGCGTCGGTTTTAGGGACAAGGAAATAAATAACCAATCCAAGATTTCGTGATGAATTTTATTTTTTGCGCGATCCCTTAATTAAAATGCGTATAATACTAATCCATATCTAGAATTTGTATTAATTATCAAGGAGAATTTTCTTCTTGTTCGACATTTTTTG